>JAABUD010000226.1 GCA_011389555.1 Desulfotignum sp.
CACCAGGTCGGAAAACCGGTCGTTGATCCAGGTTTCAATGTCGGTCAAAGGGGCCTGAACCGCCAGCATGCTGCCGCTGTCCGTTCCGGTGTCACCGGCATCGGCCATGTGCTTTCCCCGGACGGCCGCCAGGTTCAGCAGGGTGGTGTCATCCATCCATCCGGCGGCATGCAGGGCCGGCAGTTCCCCGAAACTGTGGCCACAGGTCATGTGCGGTAAGACATTGAACCGTTTGAGCACCTGGATCATGGCAAGGGATACCGCACCGATACTCATCTGGGCTGCCCGGGTATGTCTGAGCCGGGCTTCGGACACCGATTTTTCCTGGCAATGCAACGGCGGGACAAACATCCGGTCCGCCAGGTCCGGAAAAGGGGTTGCCGGATCCACAGGGTTCGGGGAATGGGCCGTGAAGATGTCTTGTGCCAAATCCAGCACGGCCATGGCTTCAGGAAAGACAGAAAACAGGTCTTTGCCCATATCCGGATACTGGCTGCCCTGTCCGGGAAACAAAAACCCCAGCTTTCCCTGAACCGGGCCGGATTCAAAATATATGGGCCCGGCTCCGGATTTTTTCTGTTCAATCATGTCCCGGGCTGTTGCCGCCAAAGCAACGGGATCATCGGATTTTTCCATCACCATGAGCAGGCGAAAATCATCCCGGGTGTGAAAGGTTTTCCTGGATTCAGCGCATTGATGGGAAATAAGATGCTGCCTTTCGTCATCATCGGGTGAAAAATCGGGTGTGAGACGGTTTGCAAACGTGTCCAGGTCTTTTACCAGTGTGGATACGTCATGGGCTGAAAACGCGGCGATCTGAACCGATCCATCCCAGGAAACATGGTTTTTCTCTGAAGCATGTTCTTCTAGAACCACGTGATAATTGCTGCCCCCGAAACCGAACGCGGAAACACCGGCCCGGCGGGGAGTGGTGGTATTTGTGCCGGCAATCCAGGGTTTGGACCGGTGGTTCAGATAAAAAACAGACTGGTGGATGGCGAGTTCCGGGTCGGGATCCTGCGCTTTCAAGGTCGGAGGGATCACTTTGTGGTGAAGGGCCAGCGTCGCTTTGATCACACCGGCGGCCCCGGCAGCGGCTTTGGTGTGGCCGATCATGGATTTCACCGATCCGATGGCAATCCTGCAAGCCGTTGTTTCCGGGGTGAAACAGGCGTTCAATGCCGTGAATTCCACCTTGTCCCCCACCCGGGTACCCGTGCCGTGGGCTTCCACCAGACCGACACTGGCCGGATCGATTTCCGCCTGATGATAGGCATCCTTGAGGGCCTTGGTCTGGCCGGCGGCATCGGGCGCGTAAACGGCGGAGGTTTTGCCGTCACTGGAAGTGCCCACGCCCTTGATGACCGCATAGATCCGGTCTCCGGATTTTCGGGCGTCGGCCAGCCGTTTGAGCACCAGCATGCCGATGCCCTCCCCCAAAACAGTGCCGTCCGCATCTTTGGAAAACGGCCGGGCATCGCTGGTATGGGACAACACCCCGGTTTTGGCGAAACACATGTGCATGAAAATATCGTTCAGGCAATCCACCCCGCCGGTGATGGACATGTCGCATTTTCGGGCCGAAAGCTCCATGACTGCGGAATGCAGTGCAGACAGGGAACTGGCACAGGCCGCATCACTGACACTGTTGGTGCCGGACAGGTTGAACCGGTTGGCGATGCGGCCGGCCACCACATTGCCCAGCAGTCCGGGAAAGGAGTTCTCCTGCCAGGCAGGATAGGAGGACTGGATGTGGCGGCAGATCCTGTCTTTCTGTTCCGGCGAAATACCCGCGGTGTCCAGCGCGTGTTCCCAGATGGGATACCCCAGTCTGGCGCCCAGAGGAATCACCAGCTCCTGGGTGCCGGTCACCCCTAAAATCACATTGACCCGGGCAGAAGAAAGTAACGGGTGTTCTTTGGGATACCCGGCATCTTCCAGAGCCATTTTTGCCACCTGAAGTCCCAGCAGCTGGGCTGTGTCCGTGGCGCTGATATTATTGGGAGGCATCCCGAAAACCGTGGGATCAAAATTGATTTTCGGAATAAATCCGCCCCGGGAACAATACACATGATCCGGCCGGGATGGATCGGCATCAAAATAGTCTTCAATCGGCCAGTGGGTATCTGCCGGGACCGGTTCAATGGCATCCACACCCTGATACAAAAGGTGCCAGAACGCCTTGAGATTGACGGATCCGGGAAAGATGCATCCCATGCCGATAATGGCGATGTCGGTATCTTTCTTGTATTCTTTCATAACCTTCAATGGTCACCTGGTTTCGGGTTTACAGCGAAATATTAGGGTAAATATAGGGATTTGAAGAAAAGAAATCATGCGCCGGCAACGGATTTGACAAATCTTTTACATGGAATCTGCTGCCATGGTATCGCCTGGAGCCAAAGATTCAGCCAGTGCCAGTATCTGTTCTTTTTTCATGGGATACACCGCGGTGGCCGCCGGGGGCAGGACCACGCCCTGGGTTTTCAGCATCATGGCCCGAAGGGTGACACTGGCACCGAACAGCAGGTTCAAACCCAGATCCACCGTTGTCCGGTGTTCGGGTTCGGCCAGAAAACTGTTTTTCGCCCATTGGTTGAACGCCCCCATGGCCGGGCCGCACCAGATCTGGTAATCCATTTTACGTTCCGGCGTTCCCTGGATGGCCCAGCAAGAACTTTGCCCCAGATAGGAACGGAACACCAGTGCCATTTTGTGTTTGGGATCAGTTTGCGCTTTCTGCACTTGTGCCGGCTGGTTTCTGGACTCGAAAAACGCGCGGGTGGATTGCCACGCGCTCTCAAAATCGGTTTTCAGCAACTGGGTCTCGATTTCCCGGCGCTTTTTTTGAGGAATGTCTTCAAACCGGGCATGGGTCCGGTACAGGTGATACAGTTTTTCCGCCCGCATGGCAAACAGGGTTCCGCGTTTCAATACCTGGACCCGGGCACCGATTTCAAACATGTCGGCGGCCGGGGCCATGGCCACATCCGCCTGTTCCGCCCGGCACAGCAGAGATTTCACTTCCCGGCTGATACCGGCTTCCACACAGGACTGATTGATGGATCCGGTGAGGATATAGGCCGCGCCCATGGCAAACGCCGCTGCCGCGGATTCCGGTGTGGCAATGCCGCCGGCCAGTCCCACACACAAGGGATCCGTATAATGATATTCATCCATGCACTGTTGTTTCAAAGCCAGCATGGTGGGAAGAAGGGCCAGTGCCGGACGGTTGTCCGTATGTCCTCCGGAGTCGGCTTCCGCGGTCAAATCCTGGGCCATGGGAATGAACCGGGACAGATCCGCTTCTTCCTGGGTGATCCATTTTTTTTCCAGTAACATGTGTACCAGTTTCCGGGGCGGGGGAGCGAAAAACTGCCGGGCCACCTCGATCCGGGAGACTTTGGCAACCACCTGATTCGGGGCCGTCACCCGCCCGTCCGTGTCTTTGTGAAGGCCCTTGATCCGATAATAAACGAGAGCTGGGGTCATGCGCATGAATGCCGCGGCACTGATCCGCCGGATGCCGTGTTTCAGGTATACCTGCACGGTGGCGGTTTCAAGGTCCGGATCGGCCGGGGAATGGATCAGGTTGAAGCCGAAAGGCGCGTCTTTCAACCGGGACGTCAGGGTGATGACTGCCTGTTCAATCTCTGATAAAGACAGCCCGCCGGCGCCGAAAAAACCGATCATCCCGTTTTCCGCCATGGACTGTACCATTTCCACGGAAGCAATCCCGTTGGCCATGGCACCGGCCACATAGGGATATTTCAGGTGGTGCCGGGCCGTAAAGGTGCGGTCTCCCAGAGCGGACATCGGTATTGCCGGTGCAAACGCATCAAAAGGGAGCGTTCCCGATGTTTCTGCCTGGCCTGAACTCGTGCCGGGCAGGTCATAAGACATCTGCGGCCCGTGGTTTGTTTCTGTGACAAAAAGGGGCCTGGATATCTCAAACAGGGCGGTTCTGACGGGGTCGGGTCGGGTCATGGGCTGATTTTCCATTTCCATTGTTACGGGTGATATCGACCGCCTGTCATACCATAAACCGGTTTGAACAATCAAGACCTGTTGCCGGCGTAAAAAAGGTTACCGCCGTGGATGATATCTTTGATGCATGCGCATGAGATAATCTCTGGAAATATGGGTGTAAATCTGGGTGGTGGAAATGTCGGTGTGCCCCAGCAGGGTCTGGACGGATCGGAGATCGGCCCCGCCTTCCAGCAGATGGGTGGCAAAGGAGTGGCGCAATGTATGAGGGGTGACGTTGCGCAAGATACCGGCCTGGACCGCGTATTTTTTGATGATTTTCCAGAATCCCTGGCGGGTCATGGGCTTGCCCGCCCGGGCCACGAACAGGTATGGGCTGGTGATGTTTTTGAGCATCCGGGGCCGGCCCCGGTCTTTCCACTGTCGGGTGACGCTGGCGGCCTTCGTGCCGATGGGCACCATCCGTTCCTTGTCTCCTTTGCCCGTCACCCGCACCAGGTTGGCATCCAGGTTCACATCCTGGGTCTTGATGAAGATCAGCTCGGACACCCGGAGTCCGGCCCCGTACATGACTTCGAGCATGGCGGCATTGCGCAGTTCCCTGGGATGCGTGGTATCGATGATATCCAGGAGCGCGGCCACCTCGGGAATGGTGATGATTTCGGGAAGGGACCGGCCGGCTTTGGGAATGTCCACTTCTTTGACCGGGTTGACGGACAGATATTTTTCAGTCACTAAAAACCGAAACAGCCCCCTGAGGGTGATCAGGTGTCTGGCCCGGGATTTGGGCGCCAGACCGCTGCGGGTCAAATCGATCAGCCATGCCAGGATCACCGTGAGATCCACATGTGCCAGAGATAGAATCTGCCGGGATTCCAGAAAATCCAGAAACCGGGAAATATCGGTTTCATAGGCGCAGATACTGTTGGCGGACAATCCTTTTTCCACCACGAGAAAATCAAGGTATGCTTCCACCCTGTTTCGGGTTTCCGATGTGAGGGACAAGTCGAAAGACCTCCTGTGAGCCTGTAAGCCTGTGATCCAGTAAAGCTGAAGCAAGTATGATATATTTGCGCGATTATTTCAACCAGACATAAGGATGGGGATTGATCTTTTTTCAAATTGTGGTACATAAGATGAATCATGGGGACAATTTTGACAGTTTCAGGCCTGACCGGCGGTATCGGCAAAACAACCGTGGCCGTCAATCTTTGTGCGGCACTGGCTTTGTATGAAAAAAAAGTGCTGATCGTGGATTGCGATCCCAGGGCAAGTGCCACGGCATGGCTCGGGAAAACCGATGCAACCGATGCCCCGGATCTGTCCTCGATTTTGAAAAAAACGGCCGCCCCTGCGGATGCAATCGTGAAAACCCGTCTTCCCTGGCTGGATCTGATCCCGGCAGGGTTCAATCTGTTTACAACCGCCCAGTCACTGTCTGGAGATGTTGCCGGCCCGACCCTGTTGAAACGGATACTGCACCCACATGTCCGTTCGTTATATGAGTATATTATCATCGATGCACCGCCTTCTTTCGGGTTTTTAAGTGTTCTGGCCCTGGCTGCGGGTGACGGGGTCCTTGTTCCCATATATCCGAACCGAACATCGGACACAGATTGCCGGTGTCTGCTCAAGCTGATCCATTATATCCGGAAAACCCATCACACCCGGTTGCGGATTGCAGGATTTGTTGTCAATGCCTGGGAACATTCTCAGGATATTCAGTCCTTTCTGGAAAAAGAGCGGTTCACCCGGCTTTCGGATCTGGTTTTTGATACAATGATCCCTGAAGATCCTACCGTGATCCGGGCTATTGACCATCAGGTGCCTGTGGTTTCAGAAGATATCAAGTCCCCTGCGGGAAAGGCGTTTTTGGCGTTTGCAAAAGAAATCGATTCGATTGTCGGCCGCCAGGGAAAATGCCATGAAATCAGCCCCGGTCCGGATGAGTTGTCCACGGCAGCCGCCCCGGTACAGGCATCTCCCGGGGAAATGGTAAACATCCGGGAACGCGGCAGTGAAAAAGTGGAACAGCTGGCTGCAAGCATTGCGGACATGATCAATGAAATCAATCAGAGCGAAGATGCCTGATGATATAAATTTGCACAAGAGGCGTTGATGGACCCCGAATTTATGGATGAACGGCTGAAGCGGATTTATGCCAAGGTCAGACAGGGCACCCGTCTTTCAAAGGAAGACGGGATTTGTATTTATCAGACCCCGGATCTGCTGGGCGTGGGCAGAATCGCCCATGCAGCCAGATATGCCCGGCACGGCAACACCGCTTTTTATGTATACAATCAACATCTGAACTACACCAATATCTGCAAGAACCGGTGTCGATTCTGTGCGTATGCCAGAGACCGGCAGGAATCCGGGGCCTATGCCTGGTCTCTGGAAGAGATCGCCCGGCGGTTGAAAGAACGCATCGACGAACCCGTGGATGAACTGCATATCGTGGGCGGGCTCAATGAGGCGATGGGGTTCGATTATTACATCGATCTGCTGAAAACCGTGAAACAGATCCGGCCCCATGCCGCCATCAAGGCGTTCACCTGTGTGGAGATCGACTATCTGTCCCGAATATCCGGGCTGGGCGTGGATGAAACCATTGAAGCGCTCCAGAGGGCCGGTCTGGATATGATGCCCGGGGGCGGGGCCGAGATACTCAACACCCGGATTCATGATACCCTGTTTCCCAAAAAAATCGATCACACCCGGTGGATTGAGATCGTCAAAGCCGTTCACAGGGCCGGCATCACCACCAATGCCACCATGCTGTACGGCCATATCGAAACCATTGAAGAGCGGGTGGACCACCTGATCACCCTGCGGGAGATCCAGGATGAGACCCATGGATTTTCCGCGTTTGTTCCCCTGGCATTTCATTCCAAAAACACCCGAATGCCTGAACTGCCGCCCACCACGGCTGTGGATGATCTCAAATCCGTGGCAGCGGCCCGGCTGATGCTGGACAATTTCGACCATATCAAAGCCTACTGGGTGATGATCGGAGAACCCCTGTCCCAGGTGGCCTTGAGTTTCGGGGCCGATGATCTGGACGGCACCATTATTGAAGAGCGCATCACCCACACGGCCGGGGCCAGTTCCGCCAGGGGCCTGACCCGGGAACAGATGGAAGCCATGATCCGCAACGCCGGTTTTGAGCCGGTGCAGCGGGATTCTTTTTACAATCCCAGAACCGGTACAGGCCGTTGAACAATGAATGAATTATCCGAGATCATAGAAAAAATACAGGATCATCAGCGAATCGACACACAGGACGCCGGTATCCTGTTCAAACAGGCGGACCTGTTGACCTTAGGAACGCTTGCCAATGCCAAACGGTTTCAGTTACATCCCGATCCCGTGGTGACATATGTGATCGACAGAAATATCAATTATACCAATATCTGTGTGTCCGGGTGCCGGTTCTGCGCATTTTTCAGAGCTCCCGGCGCAAGCGGGGGGTATGTGATCTCCCGGAAGGATCTGGCCGATAAAATTCAGGAAACTCTGGATCTGGGCGGCACCCAGATCCTGCTCCAGGGGGGTATGAACCCGGATCTGGACTTAAATTTTTATACTGACATGCTTGGATTCATCAAAGAGGCGTTCGGGATTCACATCCATGGATTTTCTCCGCCGGAAATCCATTTCATGGCTGAAAAATTCAATATGTCCGTGGCAGATACGATTCAATGCCTGAAACAGGCGGGTCTGGATTCCATCCCCGGGGGCGGGGCGGAAATCCTGTGCGACGAGATCCGGACAAAAGTGTCCCCCAGCAAATGCAGCGCTAATGAATGGCTGGAAGTGATGCGGCAGGCCCATGGGGCCGGCATGCGGTCATCCGCCACCATGATGTTCGGCCACCTGGATACCATGGATCATGTGATCGAACACCTGGACCGGATCCGGCAGCTGCAAGACGACACCCACGGGTTTACCGCGTTCATTCCCTGGACGTTTCAACCGGAGAACACCCGGATTCCGGTGGAGAAAAAAACCGGGGTGGAATACCTCAAGGTGCTGGCGTTGAGCCGGATTTTTCTGGACAATGTGGACAATATCCAGGCCTCCTGGGTGACCCAGGGCGATAAAATCGCCCAGACCGCCCTGTTTTTCGGGGCCAATGACATGGGCTCCACCATGATCGAGGAAAACGTGGTGGCCGCAGCCGGGGTGTCTTTCATGATGCCGCTTGAATCATTGCAGCGGCTCATTGCCACGGCCGGGTTCACCCCGCGCCAGCGGGACTGTTTCTACAACCCGGTATGACTTCATACAACACTTCCGGAAAAATTCCCGTGCCGGATACCCGTATCCAATATATCCGGGCCGGGGATGAACCGGCGATTTTCAAAGCCAAATGGGTGATCAAGGATCCTTGGACCCTTCTGGAAAATGCCGGCATTGCCGTGGCAGGGGGGCGAATCACGGCTGTGCTGGATAGCGTTCCTTCAGGCCCTTCCGTGACCGACTGTGGACCCGGGATCCTGATGCCGCCGCTGGTCAATGCCCATATGCACCTGGAACTGTCCGCCCTGGCCGACCGCCTGCCCCTGGGAAAGGGATTTGAACCCTGGGTGGCGGCCCTGCTCAAAGAGCGGGACAGCATCGGTATCCCGGGTCTGGCCCGGGCGGCCCGTCGTGCAATCGATGCGTTTCCAGGCCAGGGCACAGGCCTGGTCGGTGAGATCTCCACACTGGGCATCACCCGGTCTTTGCTGTCAGACCGGGGCATGGCCGGTGTGTGGTTCCATGAATATCTGGGAACCGGCCATCCGGACCTCACCCTGTCGGCAGACAGGCCTTTGTCTGTTTCCGCAGCCGGTCATGCCCCCCATACCACTTCTCCGGATCTGCTGGGTTTTCTGAAAGACCGCACGCAACAGCGCGGTCTCGTGTTTTCCCTCCATGTGGCGGAATCCGATGCAGAGATGGCGTTCATGGCCGGCAATAACAGACAATGGCATGATTTTCTGGTTCAACGGGGCATCGATCCGAGTGACTGGCCCGTGGGCAACAACAACACCCCGGTGATGTATCTGAATGATCTGGGCGTGCTGGGACCCGGGACACTGGCGGTTCACCTGCTCCAGGTCACGGCCCTGGACCTGGATCTTCTGGCGGATACCCGGACCCGCATCTGTCTGTGCCCGAGAAGCAATCAAAATCTGCACGGCCGGATCCCTGATATTCCGGCCCTGTTGAAACGACATCTGGCCCCCGCGCTGGGCACCGACAGCCTGGCATCCTGCGGTTCTTTGTCCCTGTTTGATGAAATGAGGTTTGTCCGGCAGCACTATCCCGTTGTGTCACCGGCAGATATCCTGGCCATGGCCACGAAAAACGGGGCCCTGGCACTGGGGATGGCGGATCGGTTCGGTACCCTGGACCCGGAAAAACAATCTGAATTTATTTATCTGGATTCGGGGGCATCCTCCCGGGATCAGGTGCTGGAAAAGGTGACCTGCCATGGAACCGACTGATCTTCGGATGGGAAGAATCAGCTATATCAATGCATCCCCGGTCTATTACGGCCTGGATCACGGCCGGACCCCTTCCTGGCTCACACTGGTAACCGATGTGCCGGCATCCCTGAATCGCCAGATCCTTGATGGATCGGTGGATATCAGCCCCATATCCGCGGCCCATTATGCCATGAATCACCGGTCATTGCTTTTGCTGCCGGATCTGTCCATCTCCTGTCACGGACCGGTGATGAGTGTGCTGTGCGTTTCCCGGTTTCCGCTGGCGGATCTCACCGGAAAAACCGTGATGCTGTCAAAGGAATCTGCCACAGGGACGTCGTTTTTAAAAATGATTTTTGCCCGAAAAGGAGTAACCCCTGAATTTATCACCGGAGATGTGGGAGATATCACCGGGATCCCGTCGAATGTGGATGCGGTGCTGGTCATCGGGGATGCGGCGTTGACCCAGCCCTGGGAGAAGCGGTTTTCTTATTGTCTGGATCTGGGCCGGATCTGGTATGACATGACCGGGTTGCCGTTTGTCTTTGCCGTGTGGGCCGTGCGACGGGATTTCGCTGCCGCGCATCCTGACACCGTGACCCGGGCCCTGGAACGGCTGTGGGCCAGCCGTGACGATGGATACAGACATCTGGACACGGTCATTGCCGCCGGGCACCGCAAGCTGGGACTGCCGGAATCGCTGATCAAAGCGTATTACCGCTGCCTGTTCTGTGATCTGGATGACCTGAAAATCCAGGCCATGACCCGGTTTTTCGATAGCCTGTACCGCCGGAAAATACTGACATCTCCGGTGGATCTTTCGTTTTTTCAACCCGGATAAACCGGCCATAAGGATTGATCAGGCAGACCCTTGCTGTGTAGGAATCCGGGTTGAGTGATAAAATGAAAAAGCAGTGAATGGTGCACCGGAAGATTCTTGTGACAATTGTGACAAGTGGTCGGGATGAGAGGATTTGAACCTCCGACCCCAGCGTCCCGAACGCTGTGCTCTACCAGACTGAGCCACATCCCGACTGTAGAAAAACCAGTACTGAATATACTAAAAATTCATAAAAGTCAAATCATAAAATCGATTCTTTGACAATGGTGGACTCCCGGCCCGGTCCCACGGAAATGATCTTGACGGGCACCCCGGACAATGCTTCCACCCGGTCAAGATATTTCTTGGCATTTTCCGGCAGATCCTCGTGGCGGGTGATATCGGAAATGTTGCATTTCCAGCCCGGATGGGTTTCATAAATCGGTGTACAGTGCGCCAGGGTGTTGATATCCGGGGGAAAGTCATGCAGGGTGTTGCCGTTATCCTGGTACCCCACACAGATGTTGATTTCATCCAGATCATCCAGCACATCCAGTTTGGTGATGACCAGCCCGGTGAGACTGTTGAGCCGGGCCGCGTTTTTGATCATGACCATGTCCAGCCATCCGCACCGTCTTTGTCTGCCCGTGGTGGCACCGAATTCCGCCCCGGTTTTCTGGAGAATATCTCCGATGTTGTCAAACAGTTCCGTGGGAAACGGGCCTTCCCCCACCCGGGTGGTATAGGCTTTGACAATGCCGATGATCTCTTGCAGATATTTCGGCCCGATGCCGGAACCGCCGGCCGCATTGCCGGAAACAGTGGACGATGAAGTCACAAACGGGTAGGTGCCGTGCTCGATGTCCAGATGGGTTCCCTGGGCCCCTTCGAACAGCAGGGTTTTCCCGTCCTGATGACCCTGGTGCAGGGCCACGGAAACATCGGCGATATACGGCAGCAACCGGTCCCGGATGGCCATCAACCGGCTGATGACCTGGTCGGAAGGGATGGACGTGGTATTGAAATAGTGTTCCAGATAAAAGTTTTTTTCTTCCAGAATCGTTTTGATCTTTTCCTTGAGCCGATCCACATCCATCAGATCACAGAACCGGATACCCCGGCGGGTGGCCTTGTCCTCATAACAGGGACCGATGCCCCGGCCCGTGGTACCGATTTTTTTATCCCCTTTTTTTTCTTCCCTGGCTTTGTCTATGGCCTTGTGATAGGGCATGATCATATGGGCCCGGTCACTGATTTTCAGCATGTCCGGCGACACATCGATCTCATTGGAGGACAGATAGTCGATTTCCTCGAGCAGAACAAAGGGGTCCACCACCACACCGTTGCCGATAAAGCATTTTTTGCCCTGAATGATGCCCGAGGGGATCAGGTGGCTGATAAAGGTTTTGCCGTTGACCACCATGGTGTGACCGGCATTGTTTCCACCCTGGAACCGGACCACATAGTCCGCATGTTCACTGAGCAGGTCCACGATCTTGCCTTTGCCTTCATCCCCCCACTGGGTCCCGATTATCACTGTATTTAACACGACGTGCTCCTTTTGTTCTTGAAAAAATGTTTCATGAGATCTCTGGTTTGTGCTTCACAAATTCCGGATACCATTTCCGGGTGATGGTTCAACCGGGGATCTTCCGCCATCCGGTACAGGGAACAGGCAGCCCCCCATTTGGGGTCTGCCGCACCATAGACCACCCGGTTGATCCGGGAATGGATGATCGCACCCATGCACATGATACAGGGCTCGATGGTGACATACAAGGTGGTGCCGGTCAACCGGTAATTGTTCCGGTTGCGCGCAGCCATGCGGATGGCTGTCATTTCCGCATGACAGGTCGGGTCACAGGTGGAAACCGGTGCATTGAAGCCATGCCCGATCACCCGGTGGTGACTGTCCACAATCACGGCCCCCACAGGGACCTCATCGACAAGCCGGGCCTGCTCTGCTTGTTTGATGGCCAGCATCATGTAAAATTGATCATCCATAATTCAGGCTATACTTATATAAACCTTTTGGGGCAAGGTCAAATGGTTATTGCATATAAAAGTCTTGAAATATGAATAAATTGCTGATATAAACTTTGGGTCTTATGGGCGCCCGTAGCTCAGCTGGATAGAGTACCTGACTACGAATCAGGGGGTCGGGAGTTCGAATCTCTCCGGGCGCGCCACGTCTCAGCGTTATCAATTTGTCCTGTCATCAAATTTAACGGGGTATTCAATGATGCGTTTCATGATTTTGAATCCTTTTCGACTTTACGCCAAGGCTGCCGCAAAGAGACCATTTTGGGGTCAATCTCAAGTAGAAAATTTTATGGGGAGTCAGGAGGCGCTTTAAAAGATAATATGAAGATGTGGTTGTTTTCTGCAAGCATCAATGATATCGAGAGGATGGTTGAGTTTTTATGGAATCAAGGCCAGTGGCAATAAACTTGATTTTTGAAAAGCAGTATCTTACTGTAAAGTGGTCTCAGATGAACTCAAAAGCCATATTCTAAGCCAGAGATACCTGGAACATAAAAAATGCATCTTTCGGACATTTGATAGGGTCTAATATAACAGTGAAACCTTCATATGAAGAACTGGAAAGACGTGTCCAAGGACTGGAAACAACCAATACACTCCTTGAAAAAAAACTGCACGAAGCCAGATTCTTTTCAGAAGAGATAATGACTTACATGACCGAAGGTCTTGTCCTGACAGATACTCGGGGGACTGTCATATTCATCAATCAGCGTTTGTCAGAAATGCTTGGACATCTGTCCGAAGAAATCATCGGAAAATGCTGGTTGGATCTGGTATCGCCAGATCAGCATGCCATTGCAAAGGAAACAGAAGCCAGGCGTGCCCAGGGTCATACTGACCGGTATGAAATTATTCTGCGCCACAAAGATGGTCATAACTTTCCGGTGTTGATCGGCGCCGGACCACGGTTTGATAAACATAGCGGTGAATTTATCGGTACGATGGGTGTTGTGACCGACATCACCGAGCGCAAGCAGGCCGAAGCGGAACGTGAAAATGGACCCGTCACAGATCGACCAGATCCTTGCCAATCTTTGTGTGAATGCCCGGGATGCCATTGACGGGGTGGGTAAACTCACCATAGAAACCGGAAGAAAAACGTTTGATGAGGAATACTGCAAAGAACACGCTGGCTTTATCCCCGGTGATTTTGTCCTGCTGGCAGTCAGTGACAATGGGAGTGGCATGGACAAAGAAACCTTGGACAATCTGTTTGAGCCGTTTTTTACCACCAAAGACGTGGGCAAAGGTACCGGCTTGGGACTGGCTACAATCTATGGAATTGTCAAACAGAACAATGGATTCATCAATGTCTACAGCGAACCAGGTCAGGGTTCCACCTTCAAGATATATCTGCCTCGTTTAGTTGCCGATGAAGATACTGATATGACCGTGCCGGAGAAAAAAGCAGCGGCCGGGGGTACAGAAACCATACTACTTGTGGAAGATGAGCCCACCATTCTCAGGATGACCCGGATGATGCTGGAAAGAAAAGGGTATTCGGTCTTACCGGCTGCCACACCTGGTGAGGCGATAGACTTGGCCAAAACCCATGCAGATAAAATTCATCTCCTCATGACGGATGTGGTCATGCCGGAGATGAACGGCCGGGATCTTGCCGGACAATTGATACCGCTTTACCCGGAAATAAAACGCTTGTTTATGTCCGGGTATACTGCCAACGTCATCGCCCATCACGGGGTGCTGGATGACGGGGTGGCGTTTATTCAGAAGCCTTTTTCCATGGCGGACATGACAGAAAAGGTGCGGAAAGTTTTGGATATGGCCTCGGATGAAAATTACGGTTTATCCGATGGTTGAGTATTCACTGACCGGATTTATTACAGATACCATCAATGCTTGAGCTAATCACTGACATTACAAAGCCCCCCGAAAGCTTTGGGAACCCAAATTCGTCCATATATTTTGGCCAAAATGTGTGATCCAGCAGAGCAACCAGTGCAGGAATTGTATCTTACCCGTCCTGAACGTAAAAAAAGGTTCACGGTTTCGGTTTCACGGATGCGTTCGCTGTCTTCAGAGCAGTTGATTGAAAAATTATCTCAACAAGGAGTCCACTATGACCAGGAACTATTTCTTGCCATGTGTGAAAAAATGGTTTCTGCCTGGGAGGTTGCCGATAATTTGTGGCCGAAACAGATGAAATCCTGCGAAAAGGACGTTTCCGATGCCACCGGTCTGGCCGCATGCATGCTATGGCAAAGATTTCGATTTAGACAGAAGGATCGTCGATTTAAAAAAAGAGATAGCGAATCTTGAAGCAAAGCGGTAGAAGTTTTTTCAGACAAGGTACCCAAAATGCAAAATTTTGCATTTTGGGTACCTTGGGTTTGTAATAGTACTGAAGTGGCCGCCAATCAAGGATATAAAAGCAGGAAGCTTTGATTGTACGGAAAGGCTCGAGTGACTCAGATTTCCTCGATAATCATCTGGGGTGTATCTGCCTTGAATTTGCTCAGTTTCAGGCGAAAGGCCAGCTGGTCATAATCGGTCGGCAGGTGAAGGGGGTCGGGCACATTGAAATGAAACGCTTCCACTGTCGGTCCGGTGCTGTTGTCAGCGCTCTGGAGCCGCATTTTCCGGTGGGACCGGCCGATGATATGGGAAGACACCACTTTCAGGCGCCTGGCAAGAAACAGCGGTTCGGGATTGTCCATGCCGAAGGGCCGCAGCCGGTCCAGGTCCCGGGCCAGATCCAGGCGGATGTCGGAGATGTCCAGTATGGCATCGATGGTCAGGGTTTTTGAAAAATCATCCCGGGTATAATGGGTTTGCAGATGGTTCTGAAGTCCGGTTGCCAGATCGGTCAGCCGGTCCAGAGAAAGGGTCAGGCCCGATGCCATGGCATGGCCCCCGAACTTTTCCAGCAGATGGGCATGGGCCGTCAGGGCCTGGTGGATGTTGATGTTGTTGATGCTCCGGCCCGATCCCACAGCCACCTCATGGTTGCAGGCCAAAAGCAGTACCGGGCACACATATTTTTTGGACAGTTTGGACGCGGCAATCCCCAGCACGCTGGGGTTCCAGTGTTTGTCCCACAGCATGATCAGCCGGTTCTCCAGCAAAGACGGGGTGTCCTGGATGCGACGTTCGATCTGCATGATGATCTCCTGCTCGATGGTCTGGCGCTGCGTATTGAGGTCATCCAGCAGAAACGCAATTTTTTCCGCATCCGCCAAAGTTTGGCTGGTGAGCAGGGAAACGCAGATGCGGGCATGGGACATGCGGCCGGCCGCATTGATCCGGGGCACCATCTTAAAAGAGATGTCATCGGAATCCAGCCGGGTGACATCGATGCGGGCCGCTTTTGCCAGGGCCTGGATCCCGGGCCGGGCGTTTTTCTGCATCTGCCGGATCCCGGCCATGCTCAACACCCGGTTTTCATCGATCAGCGGCACCATGTCTCCGATGGTGCCCATGGCAAACAGGTCCAGAAACGGCAGCAGCCGGGGCTCGGGACAGGACTGCCAGACCCCTTTTTCCCGGAAGAATTTACGCAATCCCATGACCAGGAAAAACGCCACGCCCACACCGGCCAGAAACGACAGGCCGGAAGGGCAGTCCGGCTGTTTGGGATCCAGTATGGCCAACGCCTGTGGCAGCACCGGGCCGGGTTCATGATGGTCGGTGATGATCACATCCATGTCTTCGCTTGCCGCGGCAGCCACAGTATCTGTGCCGCTGATGCCGCAGTCCACGGTAATGATCAGGTCCACGGCCTGGTCGGCGGCCATCTTTACATGGGCCGGCAGCATGCCGTACCCTTCCTTGATGCGGTGAGGAATGTACCAGGTGATCCGGTCGGTCACATGGGACAGAAATTCATGGATCAATGCCGTGGCCGTCACGCCGTCCGCGTCGAAATCACCGAATATCAGGATTTTTTCCTTGTTGATGACAGCGGAATAGATCCGCTCCACAGCCTTTTGCATGTCTTTGATGGCAAACGGGTCGGTGAGGCGGGAAAAATCCGGATCCAGGTAAAACCGGGCCGATTCCACGGTGGTGAATCCCCGGTTCCAGATCAGGCCGGCGGTGACCGGATGGCATCCTGCGTCCTGTGAAAGCCGCCGGACCTTGTCCGGATCGATATCCGCATATGTGAGGTGTGTTTTCATGGGCATGTGATGGCGTTTATATAAGGGTTGCCCGAAATTGTCAATTGGTCCGGGCCGGAAGTTCGGACCCGATTGCCCGATGGTCAGTATCCAGGCGGGTGGCCTGAAAAGTGTTTGAGTAATGACAGGTTTTAGTGCTATACTCCAGTTTTTTTAAAACAGGAACAACCCAATGATCCAGCAGACGCTGCACAGGGAATACCGGGTGGACAAAACCCGCATCGGATTCATCAAATTCATCTTCGAGGCCTATGAAGGCATTGCCGTGGTGACCACGTTAGATGCCAAAGCCGGGCATGTGCGCCTGGCCATTGCCCCGGACCTGGCGGAAGAGGCATTCCGGATCATTGCGGATTTGAAAAAGGATGTTGAATTTCATGCAATCTAACGGGTATGCCTACATTCATACCATCGGATGCCAGATGAATGTGTATGATTCCGAAAAACTGGGCACGGTGTTACATGCCCTGGGGTATCAACAGACCCGTGATCCGGAACAGGCGGATATCATTGTCTGCAACACCTGCGCCATCCGCCACAAAGCCGAGGAAAAAGCCTTCAGTTTTCTGGGCCGGTTTGCCAGGGAAAAACAGAAAAACCCCCGTCTCATCACAGTGATGGCCGGGTGCGTGGCCCAGCAGGAGGGAAATAACGCGTTTCAGCGCCTGCCCCACCTGGACCTGGTGCTGGGCACCCAGGCATTTTCCCGGTTCAGCACCCATATCGATGCGCTGAAATCCGGTCAGCGGCAGATTGTGGACACGGCACCATCGGATGTCATTTTCGAGACCCTGCCCGATGAGATCGCTTTCAAGGAAAATCCGGTGTCCAAGTTTGTCACCATCATGCAGGGATGTGATAATTACTGCACCTATTGCGTGGTGCCCCATGTCCGGGGCAGGGAAAGAAGCCGGTCCTGGCAGTCCATTGTGGCGGAGATCGAGATGCTGGCAGACAACGGCATCCGGGAGGTGACCCTTTTAGGCCAGAATGTCAACTCCTACGGGGCCAAGGAAAACAGCCTCTCGTTTGCGGAACTTCTGGAAAAAGTGGCCGCGATTGACAAGCTTTACCGTATCCGGTTTGCCACCTCGCATCCCAAAGACCTGTCCAAAGACCTGATCCAGGCCATGGCAGGCCTGGACAAAGTGTGCAATCATCTGCATCTGCCGGTGCAGTCGGGTTCCGACCGGATTCTGAAAAAAATGAACCGGGGGTACACGGCAGAGGTCTTTTGGTCCCGGATCGACGCGTTGAGATCCGCGATACCGGACATGGGGCTTTCCACGGATATCATCGTGGGCTTTCCATCTGAAACACCTGAAGAATTCGAAGAGACCATGGCCCTGGTCCAACAGGTCGGGTTTGATTCCATATTTGCTTTTGCCTATTCAGACCGGTCCTCCGCGCCGGCGGCCAAATTTTCAGATCCCGTGGATGAGGCGGAAAAAATGGCCCGTCTCAACCGGTTGCTGGCATTTCAGGACACCATTACCCGGAAGAAAAATGAGCAGATGACCGGCCGGGTGGTCCAGGTCCTGGTGGAAGGGGTCAGCCCGAAACAGCATACCGGGTTTGTCAAAACCACCCCCCATACCCGGCAGATGACCGGCCGGAGCGCGGCCAACAAAATCGTTCATTTTCCATCCGACACCCTGGCAGCCGGTGACCTGGTGGATATCAAAATAGACAATGCCTATCCCCATTCCCTGTGGGGACAGCCCCTGGAGCAGTGATGCCATGAAAACCAAACCCGTGAAAATCGGCAGAAACGATCCATGTCCCTGCGGCAGTGGGAAAAAATTCAAACACTGCTGCCGGAATCGTAAAAAGGAAGTATCAATGAAAGACACCTACAAGCGGCAATACAACATTATTCTGAAAACCCCGGCCCAGGTCGAAGGGATCCGGCGGGCGGGCCGGTTGCTGATGCAGATCATGGAAGGTGTGGAAGAGATGATCCGGCCGGGTCTGGTCACGGAAGAGATCAACACCTTTGTCCACGATCAGACCATCCGGGCCGGAGCCATTCCCGCCCCTCTGAACTACCGGGGATTTCCCAAAAGCGTATGCGTGTCCATCAACGAAGTGATCTGCCACGGTATTCCCGGTGACCGGGTCCTGCAGGACGGGGATATCGTGAACGTGGACATCACGCCCATTCTGGACGGGTATTATGCCGATGCCAGCAAAACGTTCTTTGTGGGCACCCCGGGTCCGGCCGCAAAAAAGATTGTATCTGTGGCGGCCCGGTCTCTGAAGTCAGGCATGGACGCCGTGGCACCGGGCGCGACCCTGGGGGATGTGGGATATGCCGTCCAGAAGTATGCCGAAGACCGGGGATGTTCCGTGGTCCGGGAGTTTGTGGGCCATGGGGTGGGCCTGGATTTTCATGAACAGCCCCAGGTGATGCATTTCGGATCCCCGGGCAAAGGCGTGGCCCTGGTGCCGGGCATGGTGTTCACCATCGAGCCCATGATCAATCTGGGCAAAAAAGAGCTGCACGTTCTGCCGGACAGATGGACGGCCGTCACCAATGACGGGTCATTGTCGGCCCAGTTCGAGCAGACCATTCTGGTGACGGAAAACGGATTTGAAAGCCTGACACCGTACGATCTCTAATTTGACCCCGGGCTGCCATGGGATCTGACCCCCACGGGGGGATGGTTGCGCACACTTTCAGCAAACGCCCGGCACAGGTCCGGATCGGTTTTGTGCACATATACCCGCCCGGTTTGATCCACACCCCGGATATTTTTGTCATATAAAAACCACTGAACCAGTTTGTCACTGACCGCATCCCTGCTCAAACCCGGGTCAAGAGGTGTGTCAGTATCCGGCACCGGCCGGGGGCAGGGGGGTGCCAGCCCGGAATCCACACGATGTTTCAGATAGTTGAGAACCCGGCACAGGCGCAGCAGGGTCACGGCCTGAACCCGGGTGGTGGTATGATCCAGCGGGAATGCCGTGGACCGCATCTGTGCAAAGTGTGCCGGTAAAATTGCCAGCTTACGGCACACCTCGTAATCCCGGCTGCCGGGAGCGGGGTAGAAAATGGACAATCCCGCCAGTGTGGGCCGGGCGGCCAGGTACAGCAGGTCGGCCAGGGAATCCAACGCGTTCTGCTTTGGGGCTGCGGCAATCAGGTAGGACACACAGTCAAGCCCGTGTTCACCGGCCCGGTCCAGGGCCCGGTCATGGGCGGCCCGGACATCCGGCCGCTGAAACCGCTTCAGCTGGGCCGCGGACATGGACCCCACCGACAGATTCAGGGTCTTGAATCCTGCCTTTGCCATGGCCTGGATCATGGCCCCGTCCAGAGAAGGGGGAAACAGCCCGTTCATGGCCCGCAGTTCCACGGGCTCCCGGTGGGCGAACCTCTGTGAGATCCCATCCAGCAGTTCCAGAAACCAGTTCCGGTCCAAACTGATATTTTCATCTTCAAAATCGATGAATCCGATATCCCGTCCATTCGCCTGGTTCTGGATTTCCTCCAGGACATGGGCCACGGGGCGCTTGCGATATCCACCATGGCTGGAAACAGCGGAAACCGCGCAATAGGAACAGGGCATGGGACATCCCCGGCTGGATACCACCATGATGGCATCCTGGTGTTTTCTGCGGTAATAGGTCAGATCCATGGGGTCGGGCATTGGCAGCCGGGCCAGATCCGGGGTCCAATAGGGGGGCTGGATCACCTGCCGGACTGGATTCTGCGGCTGTTTCGGGCTCTGAAACGCGATGCCGGGAATGTCTGACACCGGCGTGTTCTCCCGGATGGCCCGGCACAGCAGGGGCAGGGTGTGTTCGGCTTCTCCCCTGAGCACATAATCGATGTCTGACGCGGCGAGCACATCTTCCGGAAACCGGGTGGGATGGTGCCCGCCCATGACAATGACCGCCGCTGGATTCCGATACCGGATGGCGGCGGCCGTGGCCATGGCCGTGTCATGGTAGGCGGAGAACAGCGAGGAGATGCCCACCAGAAACGGCTTGCGCCGTGCCGTTTCCAGAGCGATATGATCCAGGCTGTACCCGAAATGCCGGTATTCATGAAACAGGCAGAACAGGGACCGGTCGGGCCGGCTGTAAAATTCATCCATATGGGCAAACCGGTCCGGCCGGGGCAAAGGCTTTGATTTCCGGGTGGCCAGCCCGTCGATGATATCGGTTTCAAATCCGCCGGCCCTGAGGGAGGCGGCAATGGACATCAACCCATAGGGCAGGGTCCGTTTGCGCGTCAGATAATAATCTTCAATGGGCGGCTGGACCAGGACCACCTGTGCCATGTCTGATCACACCATCCTGGGAAACCTGGCAATGAACACCAGGGTGGTCAAGGGAATGAATGCCATGACCAGCAGTACCGCTTCGATGCCGTACACATCGGCCAGTCCCCCCACCAGCGGGGAGACCGCCCCGCCCAGCCCATAGGCCAGTCCCATCATCAGGCTGGACACCATGGCCCGGGACCTGGGCACCAGTTTCTGGGCCATGACCACACCCAGCGGCAGCGATGCCAGCACGAAAAATCCGGCGGCAAACGCGCCGATAAACACGAAGGGGCCGGGCAGGTACAGATAAAGGATCAACGCCGGGGTCATGAGCAGGTGTGACGTGAAAAAGATTTTCCTGAACCCGGTGCGGTCCGCCAGGTATCCGGCCAGCAGTCCGCTCAAGGTGCCGGCCACGATGAAAAATGCCACAATCAGGCCGACGCTGGGCAAAGGATGCCCCGCATCCTTGAGAAAAATGGGCATGAATGTCATGAATGCCTGGCCCGTGACCGCCCGCAGAAACATGACCAGCCAGATCAGAAAAATGGTTTTGTAGACAGGCCCCATGGTGACTTTCAGGGATTTGAAAAAACCCAGATGGGACAGGTTTTCACTTTGGGGCCGGGGCAGGTATCTGAGGCAGAACAAAAATGCCACCAGCCCGAGAATCCCGGTCCAGGGCATGGCTTCCAGCCCGAAACGGGCCACATACCAGGTGATGAACACCGGTCCCAAAGCAAAGGCCAGGGTCCCGCCGGTGTTGTAGATGGACAGGCAGAACCCGGTGCGGTTCCCGCTGTACAGCGGCACCATCCCGGTGGTGGCGGGATGAAACATGGAAGATCCCAGAGAACCCAGGCACAGAATCAGCAGCAGCACATAAAAATTGGGGGCCATGCCTGAAAACGGAATGCAGAAAAACGCCAGAAACAGGCCGGTGAACACGAACCACCGGCTCTCGTACCGGTCGGACAGATATCCCACCACGGGCTGGATTATGAAAGCCAGGAGCCGGACCAGTCCGGTGAGCAGTCCCACCTGGGTCAGGGTCAGGCCCAGTTTGTCCACAAACGCGGGCAGCAGCGGTGCAAAAAACGACGAATAAAAATCACCGGTAAAATGCACCAGGGTGATCACCAGGACAATGCCGTATTGAACCCGGGTATTGTCAATATTTTCCCGGGGAGCCGGGTCGCCGGGCCCGGGTTTCGGGGTTTTTGAATCAGACATGGGGTTAATTTTTCAGGCTGTGGATGGGGGCGGGGATCCGGCCGCCGTGATGGACAAAAAGGCTGGCATCCGCCATATGGGGAACGGCCATGATTCTGGCTTCTCCCAGAAGCCCGCCGAAATGAACATTGTCTCCGGCCGCTTTGCCCGGCACGGGAATGATGCGGGTGGCCGTGGTTTTGGCATTGATCATGCCGATGGCCATTTCATCGGCGATCATGCCGGCCAGGCACTCTTCCGTGATGTCTCCGGGCACGGGCACCATGTCCAGCCCCACGGAACACACCGATGTCAATGCTTCGAGTTTTTCCAGGCTCAAAAATCCCTGGTGGGCCGCATGGGCGATGTTGAGATCTTCGCTCACCGGGATGAACGCCCCGCTCAATCCCCCCACATGGGACGAGGCAAACGCCCCGCCTTTTTTCACGGCATCATTGAGCATGGCCAGGGCCGCCGTGGAGCCGGGGACCCCGATCTGGGTGAGCCCCAGGGCCTGGAAAATCTCTCCGATGCTGTCCCCCACCGTCGGGGTCGGTGCCAGAGACAGGTCCACCACCCCGAACCGGACGTTCAGGTCTTTTGCCACTTCCCGGCCGATGAGTTCACCCACCCGGGTGACTTTGCAGGCCGTTCGTTTGATCACTTCCGCAATATTGCCCAGGGTCATGGGGCCGTTTTCCAGGTTCCGCTCGATGGCCCGTTTCACCACGCCCGGACCGGAGACCCCCACATTGATCACGGCATCGGCCACACCGACCCCGAGATAGGCCCCGGCCATAAACGGCATGTCTTCGGGAATATTGGCAAACACGCACAGCTTGGCACAGGCCAGCCCGTCCTGGTCGGCGGTCAGAGCTGCGGCCTGTTTGATGGCCCGGGCCATTTGCAGCACGGCATCCATGTTGATACCGGCCTTGGTGGTGGCCACGTTCACAGAGGCGCACACCCGCTGGGTTTCGGCCAGGGACCGGGGCAGGGCCTCGATCAGGGCCGCATCGCCGGATGCCATGCCTTTTTCCACCAGAGCGGAAAACCCGCCGATAAAATCGATATCCACGGCCTTGGCAATGTCATTGAGCTCATGGGCGATCTCCACCATCTGATCGGCGGAAAACGCGGCCCCCACCAGGGCGATGGGGCTGATGGAGATGCGTTTGTTCACCACCTGGATGCCGTATTTGTCCCCCACCTCGTCGCACACCGATTTCAGGGATCCGGCATGGCCCGTGATTTTTCTCCGGATATTGCGCCTGAATGTATCCAGGTCATGGCTGATGCAGTCAAACAGGTTGATGCCCAAGGTCACGGCCCGGACATCCAGGTGTTCGTTTTTCACCATTTCAATGGTGGAGAGGATTTCATGATCTTCAAACATGTCGGTTCCTTGCAAATGAATGGCTAAATTTTGTTGATGGCATCAAAAATATTTTTGTGCTGAATCCGGATATCCAGGCCCAGTTCGTCCGCTCTGTTGCGCAGATCGGCAAACAGAGCCGCTGTATCCATGTCCGGCGTCACCCATACCTGGTAGGACATGACATTGTTTCTGGGGTCGGGTCCGCCCTTGAACACGGCCTTGAGATTGATGATATTGGCCCGGTATGCGGCCAGAATAGCGGAAAACCCTGCCACCAGACCTTTCTGATCCGGTCCGATGGTGGTGATCAGAAAAATGTCCCCTTCAGTGTCCATGGCTGAACCCCGGGTTTCTTCCAAAGGATTGACATGGATCACCAGCCCCTGGTCCCGGGACTGGTCGGTCAGCATCCGGCGTAAATGATCCTTGTCCAGGGATGCCGGGGTTTCCACCAGGAACAGTCCGGCAAACTGGTTCTGGAGAATCATCTGGTTGACGTTTTCCAGGTTGCAGTCCTGCTGAAACAGAATCCGGGTCACATGGGCAATAATGCCGGGCCGGTCCTGGGCCAGCACCGTGATGATGAACTTGTTCATGGCGTACCTTTCCGCTCTGCGTCAGTGCGAAGCGCGGCAAGGGTGTCGGCATAATCGGGGGTATTGAAAATGGCCGAGCCTGCCACAAAGCAGTCCGCCCCGGCCCGGGCCACGGATGCGATGGTGTCGGCATTGATGCCGCCGTCCACCTGGATGATGGCAGAGGATTGTTTTTGGGCCAGCAGATCGGACAACGCCTTGATTTTGTCAATGCTGGATTCAATGAATTTTTGTCCCCCGAATCCGGGGTTGACGCTCATGATCAACACAAAATCCAGCTGATCCGCCACATATTCGATGGCGGACAGCGGGGTGGCCGGATTCAACGCCACCCCGGCCTTGACCTCGAGTTCCTGGATCTGCTGAAGGGTCCGGTGCAGATGCGGGCAGGTTTCCGTGTGCACGGAAATATAGTCTGCGCCGGCTTTGGCAAAATCGGGAATGATCGCTTCCGGTTTTTCTATCATCAGGTGCACATCCAGCGGCAGGGAAGTGACCCGTTTGCAGGCCGCCACAATAATGGGGCCATAGGTGATATTGGGAACAAACCGGCCGTCCATGACATCGATGTGTATCCAGTCGGCACCGGCGGTCTCAACCGCTGACACCTCCCGGCCCAGGCGGGTGAAATCAGCCGATAATATGGAAGGAGCAATGAGCGCCATGATCGATCTCCTGTATCAGTTACATAGGGTAAAAAATGCATACCATAATGGGTATCCGGTCAACAATCAACCATTTTTATGGTCAGTTTCATGAATCGAATCTATGGGGTGAGGCGTTGGAGGCGGGCCGCAAAAAACCCGTCCATGTTCATGCCGTTGGGAAAGGTTTTGAAATACCGGTCCATGGGCAGGCCGAAGCAGTCCTGGATCGGCGCCAGTACATAGTCTTTTCGTTTTTTCAAGAACGCGGTCACCACCTGTTCGTTTTCTTCCGGTTCTCCGGAACATACGGCATACACCAGGATGCCGCCGGGCGCCACCCGGTTGGCGGCTGCGTTGAGCAGTTTTTTCTGCCGGGCCGCCATGCGCTGGATATCCTGGAACGAGCGTTTCCACTTGGTGTCCGGGTTTCGGCGCAGCACGCCTAAGCCCGTGCAGGGGGCATCCACCAGGACCCGGTCGAAATAGTGCGGAAAATCGGTATGATCGGCTTTCATCAGGTCCAGGACCCGGCACTGAACCGTGTCGATTCCCAGCCGCCGGGCTTCGGTTTCCAGCAGTTCCAGTTTGTGCGGATCGGTATCCATGGCCGTGATCTGTCCCTGACCTTTCATGATCTGGGCCATGTGCAGGGATTTGCCGCCCCGTCCGGCACAGGCGTCCAGCACGGTGTGACCGGGTTCGGGGTCCAGAATCAGGGAGACCAGCTGGGCCGCTTCATCCTGAACCGCGAACAGGCCCTGGTCAAACCCGGGCAGGGCCTCGATCCGGGTGCCGGATTCCATACTGTAGATGCCATCCGGACTCAATGGGGTGAGCTGCACCGGGTGGCCGGCCACCGCAAAGGTGTCGCTCAACGCAGGACGATGGATTTTCAGGGTGTTGGTCCGCAGAGTCAGGGGCGGGACCTGGTTGATGGTCCGGCACAGCTCAAGGATCTGTTCCGGACCATATCGAGCCAGCCAGCGCCGGGCCAGCCATTCAGGAATGGAATGAACAATGGTGATATGGCCCATCAGATCTGTGTGTGGATCCGGCAGTGCCAGCGTGTGAAAGCGCCGGACCGCATTGCGCAACACCCCGTTCACGAATCCGGCGGTCTTTTTGCCGTTCCGGGCCTTGACCAGGGTCACGCTGGTGTCGATGGCGGCAAAATTCGGGATCCGGTCCAGAAACCGCAATTGAAAAAGCGCCATGCGCAGCGCCATCAACACGGGCAGATCCATGCGTTTCAACGGAATTCTGGCAAACGACTGAATGATGTGATCCAGAAAATTGCGGTGCCGCAGCACCCCGAACACAATGGCATGGCACAGGTTTTTGTCGGGTTGGGACAGATGGGCCAGGCCTGGAGACACCGCATCCAGGGTCCGGTCCAGGGTGGCGTGTTTTTGTGCGCTTTGCAGCAGGATTTCCAGGGCTGCGTCTCTTGTATCCCAGTCCATGGATCACACGAACCGGTCAAAAAGAGCCAGGGAATGGCCCCGCAAAAACGTGTCTGCAGACAGACGCTTGCCGGATTTGCCCATCAGCTCCTGAACGATGACCGACCCGGTGCCGGCGGCCACGTGAATGCCCTGTTCATCCATGGCACACACGGTTCCCGGCGGTGCCGGGGGCGAATGTTTGTCCGGCGGTGCCGGGGGCGATGGTTTGCCGTTCGGGCCCGGGACCGCGGTGAACAGTTTGATGCGCCGGCCCGCCAAATCGGTGTATGCCCCGGGCCAGGGATTCATGGCATGGATATGGGCCACCACGTCCAGATGGGAAAGGGTCCAGTCGATGCGGCCGTCCGCTTTTTTGAGCATGGGCGCGTACGTGGCTTTTTCCGGATCCTGGGAGGTCGGAGTCAACCGGCCGGCATCGATTTGGTCAATGGTGTCCAGGATCAGGTCCGCGCCCAGGTCGGCCAGCCGGTCGTGCAGGGACTGGGCCGTGTCTCGAGGATGGATCGGGGTGTCAACAAACAGCAGAATATCCCCGGCATCCAGTTCTTTGACCATGACCATGGTGGTGACACCGGATGTCTCGTCCCGGTTGCGGATGGCCGCCTGGATAGGAGACGCTCCCCGGTATTTTGGCAGCAGCGAGGCATGGATGTTGACGGGATATTTTTCGGGGATATCCAGAATCTGTGGGGACAGAATCTGTCCATAGGCAGCCACCACAAAATAATCCGGGGCCAGTGCCCGCAATTCCCGCACCATGGCATCGGTATTGATTTTTTCCGGCTGGGATACGGCCAGGCCCAGGTCCAGGGCCGCCGCTTTCACCGGCGGGGGACTGGGTTTTCTGCCCCGGCCTTTGGGCCGGTCCGGCTGGGTGATCACCCGGCAGATCTCAACCCCGGGCCGGGCTGCCAGGGCTTGTAATGGCGGCACAGCAAAATCCGGGGTCCCCATGAAAACGATGCGGGTCATGATGCAACGGTTTCCTTGAGTTGTTTCATCCGTTTTTTTCTGTACATGGCCCGTTTCAAAGAACTGATGCGGTCGATGAACAAAACCCCGTCCAGGTGGTCGATCTCGTGCTGCATGATCACGGCCATCAGGCCGTGAGCGTCGAATTCCAGCAGATTGCCGTCCCTATCTGTGGCCCGCACGGTCACCTGTTCGTACCGTTTGACATCGGCCCGGAAATCCACCACGCTCAGACACCCTTCATTTTCGGAAAGATAACTGCCCGAGGCCTGGACAATCTCCGGGTTGATCAAGACGGCAATTGTTGGTTTTGACCCGTCATCATCCGGGTTTTCGGCACGGGCATCATATACGAGAATCCGTTTGTTGACCCCCACCTGGGGTGCGGCCAGGCCGATGCCGGAATCATGGAACATGGTTTCCCCCATGTCCTGGATCAGCTGCTTGACCTCGTCATCGATGATTTCCACCTTTTCCGAGGGTATGGACAATGATTTTTCAGGATATGTGACGATCGGTAACAAAGCCATTTTTTACCAGTAATTCCTTTGCGGTTTCGATATCTTTCAGGATCTGGTCGGACAGTTCCCGGATGTTTGCAAATTTGGTTTCATCCCGCAGCCGGGCCACCATGTTCACCCGGATCCGGGTGCCGTAGAGATCCCGATCAAAGTCCATGATATGGACCTCGATGGTGAAAATATGGTCGTCAAACGTGGGCGAGTATCCGATATTGGCCACCCCCATGAAATTGCCGTGAATGGTTTCCACGGTGACGGCATACACCCCGAATTTGGGACACAGCTCATCATGCAGCTTGATGTTGGCCGTGGGAAACCCCAGCTGGCTGCCTCCGCGGCTCCGGCCCTGGACCACCTTGCCCCGGATCTGGTAGTGCCGGCCCAGAAACTGCCGGGCCTGTTCCACCTGGCCGTCCATGACGATCTGCCGGATCCGGGTGCTGGAAATCCGGTGGGTGCGGCTGGCCGGGTCTTTGATCCAGTCCGCCACAATGGTTTCATAACCCAGGGACTTGCCCTGCTGCTTGAGCATGTCGATATTGCCGGTCCGGTCCTTGCCAAAGGTATAATCCGGACCGATGATGATGGTTTTCATCCCGATTTTGTCCACCAGGATTTTTTCGATAAAGTCCCGGGCCGACACAGCGGCAAACGCTTGATCAAATGGCAGACAGATCACCACATCGATACCCGAAGCGTCCAGCAGTTCCATTTTCTGGTCATAGCGGGTAATGAGCGGCGGGGTGTCAATGCCTAAAGCCCGCAACGGATGGGGTTCGAACGTCAGGGCCACGGAAGTGCCCGAATTTTTTTTCGCCTGGGAAATAACCTGTTTCAGCAGGGCCTGATGTCCTTTGTGAACACCATCAAAATTGCCGATGGTAATCACCGCATTTTTAAAAGGATGGCTGATCTGATCCAGGGACTCTACAAGTAGCATATTTTCCTTTATACCAGCATAAATGTTCTTGACAAATATTTTAAACACATATATATATCCCAACCATCGTTTGAACGCAATCTTAAATTGCGGCGGACAAAAACGGTTCAACAGATGTGCCGAAGTGGCGGAATTGGTAGACGCACTAGTTTCAGGGACTAGCGAGCGTACGCTTGTGGGAGTTCGAATCTCCCCTTCGGCACCATCTAATCTTCCAGACAGATCCGAAGCCGAAGTGGTGGAATGGGTAGACACGCTAGACTTAGGATCTAGTGCCGCAAGGCGTGGAGGTTCAAGTCCTCTCTTCGGTACCAGGCAATAAAGACGGGCCTTTCATGAGTTTCAAGGGAATTTTTGGAAGGTTCGTTTTTTTGTTTCTAAGAATTTTTAATGTGGTTTTTAATGCGGTTTTATTTTAATGCGGTTTTGGAGCGGTGAAACCACATTAAAAAATTCGACTTGTTCAGAAACAAAAAAACCGGCTCCAATGAACCGGGTCCGGGTAAAATTGTGTTCGCTCAGCGCGATTGATTATTTTTTGAAGGGTATTGCCCTGCTGATTTCAACCAGCAGATATTTTTCAGGAACGGTTTGGCAGGACATCCTCATGATTGAGGAGGTGAAAACAGAAAGCCCGTTGATATTCCATCGCCCTCAGTTTCTTTCAAGTTTTTTCTTCTCTAAGTTCAATGCTGTAAATATTGCGATCAATCTAAATCAAGAAGCAGATTGATTTTCAATTTCGTTGATAGATTGAATAATCTCTTTAGATAATTTTAAAGACATACGTGCAGCAGTGTCTATAGCCGAATTGTTAAATATTGGGTGATAATCTGCGGAAATTCTATGGGATTTTATCTTATCTAGTTTTGACGCAATCACTGGATATTCATTGTTTTCTTCTCTGAAAGCCTTAAACATATTGATAAGACTTTCATGTTCCCCTCCTTTTCTGGAAATTGTTGTAAACTCATTAATAACGTATTGTTTGGCAACATTATAGGCTGCGTAGTATGATCTATTTATTATGGTCCTAAAGGTAGCCTCTTGATCGATGCATTCATCTGAGTTTAGATCGATACAATTATTTGTTAAATATGCGGCCAAGGGGATAAGATTGTTCCAGTCGAAATTCATTTTTCAAAATCTAATGAAATATTAAAGGTCATTTCAGATTCAATAAATTTTTCTGCAAACCATTGGCGCTCAAACAAATCAAGATGATCCATGGCTTCATCAAATGATAATTGTGGGTAGATTGTTGCGATGAGATTTTTTTTACCATTTTCCGGGTCAGCAAGGACATCAAGTACAATTTTTTGTACACCAGGGATGAAGTTATGAATTTGGGAATAGGTGTCTTCAACTAATGGTAAAATTGAAGGATTGTCATTAAAAAAGGACAAAACATCTTTTTTGTTGTTTGCCTCATAATTTTCCATAACAGTATTTATCCTGTCTAAGTTTGTATTAGCTATGATCAAGTAGCGCTCTTCACTTTCAGTTTGTACCGTTGATTCAATATATTGGCAATCATATCCTTGCATGAGGCCATATACTACCCCATGCCCAAATCCAGAAGCATATGATTTCTTTACAATATTATTATAAATTTTATTTGTCGTCATTTGCTTGACTTTCCGGTTGTTCTTCTTGTATTGATTCAAGATTATTTGCAGTTTTATTCAGCCAGTCAGCTAAAAATCTTGCATTTTGAGGCTTTAAAGCTATTCCGAAAAGAACATCACGGATTACACCTTCTTTTGAATCAGTCTTCCTTGGTTTATTGATTAATCTTCCACTATCATCAAAGTCATGGATAGACTTTTTTGGAATTGGCGCTCGTTCAAAATATAAATTTAATACGATCTCGCCGTGTGCATTTGGACCACCAATACCACCATGAACGCAATAGACTTTATAATCAGATGATTTGATATATTCAAATGTAATCGGGGGGAATTTACCTTCAGCCATTAGCAGCCTCTTTCACGAAAAAATATCCATTTGTGTATAAAGTGTTTTAGTAATACCAGTGCCAATGATCATAAAAAATTGATGCTTTCTAAGAAAATAACTCAACTAAGCTTTCTCTAATCAAATATTGTATTAATTGCAACAGTTATTTATTTTTCTTAGCCCCATTTTTTTCTGGACCCCACCACCTGGGCAGGGTCAACCTTGTTTTATGCCTCCACGTTTTTGGCCGGCGGCAAACCAACCACATCTTCAGAAAAAAAAAGCCAACCAACAAATTCACTGTGCCCTGAGTCATTTTTGCCCGGTCTTTTACCGATTTTCAGCAGGATTTTTAGATAAAGAATTTATGTGGATTATAGTTTCCCTATGATCAAAGTTCTTCTGATAATCCCCAGGGTTCTTTTTGCCTGCATGTGGGTCACCATATTGCCCGTAAACCTTTCCGTTGACAACGGGCAGTCGATTAAATGCGTGATCTTCCATCCGCAGTTTTCAAGCAGTTTCGCATATTCCAGAAGCAGGATCGCGTTTTCAGGGTTTTCATCAAAAGCCGGAATACTCTGAAAATTTCTGAAGTCTGCATTGAGAAATGCAATACGGCTTGATGGTTTTGAATGCTCTCTCATGAGGCTGAAAAGATCTTTAAAGAATTTTAAATATTTAGCCTTTGAAAAACCTGAAATACTGCCTTTCATGTAATGTTCTGCCATTTTTTTAAAATAGGGTGGATCAAAAAAGATCAGGTCCGGTTTTTTAGCTGCAGGAACGGGCCAGACAAGGTTTTCAGGGTCCCATAAAAAAGGTTCTATTTCAGGTCTGGTGTTCATTCGGTCCAAAAGATCAAAAGACCAGCATCTTCTGTTGAAGGCAAGACAGGTATCTGCCACAACTCCCCCGCCTGCCATGGGATCAAATACAAGGTCATTTTCTTTGGTAAAGTAAAAAAGCGTGTGGGCAACGAGCTGGGCAGGGATTCTTCCGGGCCAGTCATCTCCGAATCTATGATCCGCATCATTGAAATACCAGTTATCCCATGTACGCAATCCCCAGTTTAAGGCCTTAAACCTTTCCTGGTCTGTTTTTTCTTCGAGAATCACAGACCATACCAGGGCCTGGGGAATAAAATATTTTTGAGCAATATCAGGGACAGGGGATCTGTTTTTGAATTCCTGATGAATTTTGTTAAAAATCTCATGATTTTTCCGGGCATATTTTGAAATGGTTTCCCTGTGGATATTTAACCGCTGGGCAATACGAGCATGCGGGATACCCAGACAGGTCATTACCGCGGCCTTAATCTGGGTGGAAAAGTCACGGTGGCCATTGTCATGTTTTTGTTCAGTTTTTTTATCTGTTTTTTCCAGATCTTCTGCAAACGCCTGGATTTCTCTTGCGCTGAGTTCATTGAGCGCAAGTTTGGGCAAATGATTGTTCTTCTGATCTTTAAACGGGATAAATCCTTTTTGAATGATCTCTTGAAAAACCTTGCCAGATACCTGTTCAAGTTTTGCCAGCGCCCTTGTCTGCGACTTGTTCAGGTCGTGTTTTACAGCGGCGTTTCGAACATGTAAAGGAATGTCGGTTAATAAAATCAGGTCATTATTAAGAAAAGACCGCCACTTCAAGGGTTTTGGCAGATTTTTGAAAATCGATTCCACCTGTTCCATAAATTTATGGAACAGGTCATCCAACTCCCTGGAAACCATCGACCCTCTATCCTTGCTGACTCTTATGGAATCTAACTTTAACAGCAATTTTACCACCCTTTCAAGGGGTGTTTTGCCTGCCGTCAAATACGAAGGATCTTTGCCCATTTCCACATCAATGATTTCAATGGTTGCTTCAATGGATTCAATGGTTGATAAATCTTCTCTTAAAAGATTTTCTGCAGCACTTATCCTTCTTGCCTGAAGATCGCCGACATCCGCGATCTTTGTCTGAATCACCGTCATGTCAGTATACTCTTTAATGGCCCGGAGTCTTCGTTCCCCTGCGATAAGCTGGTATTTTCCATTTTTTTGCGGCCTGACAATAACCGGTTCAATCAATCCATCCCGGGTAATACTTGCGCCAAGTTCCCTTAACCTGTTTTCATCAAAGTGTTTACGGTGTTGATAGGGTGAAGGATCAATGTTTTTAATGTCTATCATAGAAAAAAAATAATTTTTATAGTCAGTTATTGGCATGATCCCAATCTCCTATAAAAAAATTTCATCACACTGGAACAATGGCCTTAAGCAACGCATCCCTGGCATCTGAATAAAACTGGATGTCAACCCGTGTGGCCATATCATCGGACAGATCAAACAGCAGGCGGCGGCAGGCCACCGGCATCAACAGCGCACTGGCACCTTTTTCAACCGCGTTTTCTGCAATATCCACTGGATTGTGTATTGGCTCGATGGACCCGCCCAGGTTAATCTCACCCACAATGATCAGACCGCCTCTGACACTCTTTTTCAACAGGGCGGTGCATAACGCCACCAGGATGGCCATCCCTGTTTTTGCACCGGATTTGGCCGCATCAAAGGCCCTGAGCTGGGCTGTAAATTCATGGTGGCGAGGGTTCTTGTCCCCCACCAGCTGCCCGGCCCTTGCATAGAGGTTCTGTTCTGCATACCCCATACTTTCTTTGAATGCCGGTGGTATGGGTTTATTCAGGATCTTAACTCCGGCGCCCGGCCCTTCATTGATTTCAATCCGGTATAGCCCGGGGTATTCCTCACCGCTGCCAGGGGAGATGGTCCACACCTGTCCGGGTTCTAACGGGTCACTGCCGATATGGTTCTCACTTTGCAGTTCCGGGGTGGAAACAAATTTTTCAACCCCGTCCGTGCCCATCACATAGCTGAAGTGGGTATTGCGGAACTCTGCCGCGCCAATCCGTTTCTGCTGTTCCTTGACCCGTCTTCTGGCCTCCAGGGCAATCCGTACCGCCCATTCCATGTCCTCATCACAGATATCTTTTCCACCCGGATGCAGCAGCTTGAGCAGCCCACTAACGGTTTTGTTGACCGCATTGGTATCCCGGCCGGAGAGGGCACCGCCAAAGAACACCCGGTTCTGCAGCAGACCGACATGGCTGTGATCCCGCAGCCGGGTCCAGCATTCAGACAGAAAGTCACTGACCAGGCCGAAATGGTTGGTCAGGAGGGATTTGCTGATTTTGGGGATATCCCATCCCGGAAGGAATGCATGGATGCGGTCCATGAATGCGGTGTCATTTCTCATTTCAGGAGGCATGGGACCAAACAGGTGTCCGACGCGCTGCTGGTGCGCCACATCCACCTCAAAATTGCCCACCAGCACGATGCTGCCGTCTGCCCGTATGCTCTCTTTGCCGCGACTGAACTCACCGGATTCCATGTAACCCTTCATGATATTCACACCGTCTTTCTGGTCAAAGGAAATCCCGGACACTTCATCAAAACAGACCACATCATACTGGCAAACCAGTCCCCGCTGCCCCGTGACATTGTTTACAAACATCCTGGCAACGGTGGCCTTCCCCCCTGATATCAAATGGGCATAGGGAGATACCTGCTGGAACAGATGGCTTTTACCAGTTCCCCTGGGACCCAGCTCCACCATGTTGTAATTGCGCTCAACAAAGGGCACCATGCGCAGCATAAAGGCATCCTGCTGCCGGTCAGACAACGGTTCCGTATCAATGCCGATGGAGCGCATGAGAAAGGTTTTCCATTCCTTTGTTGTAAAGGCACTGCGCGATTGTGTCAGGATATCCAGGACATCCCGTCTGGAAAGCTGTATCTCCCGCAAAGAGATCACCCCGAACGGAC
>JAABUD010000227.1 GCA_011389555.1 Desulfotignum sp.
ATCCATCTTGAGTCGCGCCAGGCGGGCGATGTTTTCAACTTCCTGTTCAGAAATTTTCATAGTCAATCCTTTGTAATGATCATGCCGTTGATACCGGCCTGATTCAATTTTTCCAGATATCGGGTGGCCGCATCCCGGGTAGCGAATTCCCCGATCCGTATCCGATACCAGGTGATCCCGTCCATTTCCCTGGTGGTTCGGGTTGCGGTAAATCCTTTTTTTTCCAGTGTCGCCATCTGTGTGACTGCGTCCCGGAAAGATTTGAAAGCCGCCACCTGAATGATGTACCGACCGTCTGAATTCAATGTTTCCGGTTGCCGGTCCGGTACCGTGGCTTCACCTTCTGTAAAGGGGGGGTCCAATTTTTTTCCAGCCCCCGCCTTGTTGAACGTGGCCGCTTTTCGGCTGGTTTTGACCGGGATCTCACCCGACAGATCCGCATCGCCTTCGGCAGTCTCGGTTTCCCCGGGCATCTTTATCGGTTCGTGGGCTGCAGCCGATGCATCTGCCGGGTCTGCCGGGGCTGGCGGAGCTGGCGAGTCTGCCAGGTCCGGCGCCGGGACCGGAATCACCATCTCATCAAACCCTTTGGATGTATTCAGAGCCTCATAGTAACGAAGCTCGATCTTTTTGTCCGGATCTGCCGGGTTCACCGGATCTTTGTATTCTTCGACAATCGTCTTGAGACGTTCCTGAAACCCCCGGGTTTCAAATGTCACCGGAGCGGTCCCCCGGCCGGCCATGACACCCAGCAGAAACAACCATCCTCCCATGAAAAGATACATGATATATTTCAAGGCACCGGTAAAGGACATGCTCACATTCTTTCCGGTGCAGACACCCCTAAAAGCGACAGCCCGTTCCGAATCACCTTTTTCACGGCCAGCACCAGACTGAGCCGGGCCAGGGTCAGTTCCGTGTCTTCCGTGATCACCTTGTGCCGGTTGTAATACGCATGAAATACCGATGCCAGGGTCATCAGATAGGTAAATATCACATGGGGATGGCAGGTGGCCGCACTTTTTTCCACCTGTTCGGGAAATCCGGCCAGGGTTTTGATCACCTGGATCTCTTCGGGCGCCACCAGTTTTGACAGGTGCCGACCCTGCTTGAAATCCATATCCATCCCGGGTTGCAGGGCCGTTGCTTTGGCCAGAATACCGGTGATCCTGGCATGGACATACTGAACATAATACACGGGATTGTCACTGCTTTTCTGTTTGGCCACTTCCAGATCAAAATCCAGGCCGGAATCATAACTGCGGCTCAAAAACATGAACCGGGCCGCATCTGTTCCCACCTCATCCACAATGTCTTTGAGCGTGACAAACTCTCCGGCCCGGGTGGACATCTGAACCGGTTTTCCTTTTCGCAGCAGATTCACCAGCTGCACCAGGATCACCTGGAACTGTTCTCTTTTGTTTCCCAGGGCCATGACGGCGGCGGCCAGGCGGTTGATATAGCCATGGTGGTCCGCCCCCCATACATCGATCACCCGGTCGAATCCGCGCTCGTATTTCTCCTGGTGATACGCGATGTCCGAGGCAAAATAGGTGGTCCGCCCATTGCTTCTCACCACCACCCGGTCCTTCTCGTCGCCAAGATCCTGGGTCCTGAACCACAGCGCTCCGTCCTTTTCATAGACCCGGCCCTCTTTTTTCAAATCTTGAAGGGTCTGTTGAACACGGCCGGAATCATACAGGCTCTGCTCGCTGAACCATTGATCAAATGTAACGCCGAAATCCGCCAGGTCGTTTCGGATCTGTTCAAGGATCCGGCCGGCCGCATATCTGGCACAGACCGCTATGGCATCGTCTGCTTTTCTGTTTGAAAAATCCGGTCCTTCCCGGTCCAGGACCTGACGGGCCAGATCCTTGATATATTCCCCTTTGTAACACTCTTCGGGAAAATCCACAGACTGTCCGGCCAGTTCACGCAGCCGGTACCAGACCGATGTTCCCAAAGTACGGATCTGCCGCCCGGAATCATTGATGTAATATTCCTTGGACACCCGGAACCCGGCAAAACGCAAGATATTGCCCACGGCATCCCCGACCGCGGCCCCCCGGCCATGGCCCACATGCAGCGGACCGGTGGGGTTGGCACTGACAAATTCCACCTGGACCCGCTCTTTTTTGCCGAAATCGGAAGCACCGTACTGCTCATCCGCTGCCAGCACCTGATCCACCACCGGATGCCAGGCCGATGGTTTGAGAAAAAAATTGATAAATCCCGGCCCGGCCACTTCGATTTTTTCGATCCAGTCCATGGGTTGGATATGGGCAATCACTGCGTCTGCAATTTTTTTCGGGGCCATTTTCTGGATGCCGGCGGAAACCATGGCAAAATTGGTGGACAGATCCCCCTGGGAATCGTGTTTGGGGGCTTCAATCTCCATATCCGGCATCTGATCGGATAAAAGCATGCCGGCATCCACCGCTTTTCGGGCAGCGGCAAGCACCCTGTTTTTTATGATGTGTTTCATAAGATCCGTTGACTGATGTGACGGTTAATTTTCGTGTTCAGATGTATCTTCCGGGGTGAACCGGGGGGTATCATCCTCATCATCGATTTCCTTGATTTCATCTTCCTTGGAGTCACCGTCTTCATCCAGAAGCGCATCGAGCTCCACCTCATCTTCTTCCAGCTGGAACTCCTCCTCATCGGGCAGGGTCTCTGCGTCCACGTACTCCACAATCACTTTGTCCTGACTCTCATTTGTGAAAAAATCCACGGTCTCCTCGAACAGTTTGATGCTCAGATCCCGGGTGGGGAAAAAAGACCGGCGCCGCAGCATCTGGACAAAGGGTTCAAGCCCCTCCCGGGACGCAGCCGTGATCCGGGTCAAATCATAGGTTTCCTCGTGCAGCGGCATCATCACACCCGGGTCCACCTCGCTGGACTCCAGTACCGTCAATTTCCCGTCCTTGACGTTTTTTTCAAAGCGGATCTTTTGTTTCATTCATGCTTCTCCTGTAATTTTATTGATGTCAAATCCTTTAATATAGCGCAACCACTGTCAGTGTCAATAACAAGATGATACACACAAAATCCAAATTACGTATTGACCGAATATGCGCAAGATGCTATAAGCGGATGTTCAATTTATGGAGGAGTGGCCGAGCGGCTGAAGGCGGCGGTCTTGAAAACCGTTAAGTGTAACAGCTTCGTGGGTTCGAATCCTACCTCCTCCGCCACATCATATTGCGGAGAAATGGCCGAGTGGCTGAAGGCGCTCGCCTGCTAAGCGAGTATGGGGGGAAACTTCCATCGAGAGTTCGAATCTCTCTTTCTCCGCCACCTTATTCCCCCCCCCGACACCTGGCTCAATGCAACATCAAAAAAAATGAAAACCGCTGTCGTGCGGATATGGGCCCAGGCACCCGGTTGTTTTATTCTTGACATACAATTTAAGTAAGTTTATATCCATCTAACAATTGGCGCAGGCAGTATTGCAGATCAACTCAAAAAAAAGACCGGGCACCCATGACCCTGAAACAATCCTTACAGCGGAACCATGATGAATTCCTGAAAAAATGGTTCCAGGCAACCATTGATACCTATCCTTCTCAGAGCGCACGGATTCTGGGAAAAAATGCGGACCGGTTCGACAATCCCGTGGGCGCGGTCACCAGAGAAACCTTGGAAGATGTGCTGCACCTGCTGGCTTCCGATTATACCGGTGACACCCTTGAAAAAGCCCTGGATCCGGTCATCCGCATCCGGGCGGTCCAGGCGTTTTCAGCCGCCGAGGCCGTGAGTTTCATTTTTTTCCTGAAAACGATTGGAGAAACCCTCATGGATTCAGCCCATACCCGGGAATTCGACCGGATGGTGGACCAGGTCATTCTGGCCGGGTTCAACCGGCTGATGAAGTGCAGAGAAGAGATATTCCTTTTAAAGGCCACGGAAAGCAAACGACGGATTCACGCAGCCTTTGAAAGGGCAGGCTTGGTAAAGGAGCTCAAGGAGGAGGACCTGCTTGGCTCAAAAAAATCTTAACATGCCTGACAAAATGTAGGTTTGTCCGGCAACCAATCTATGAGGTGGTTACAACATGACACAAAAGTACTTGATCCCCCTGGCAGCAGTCTTTCTGCTTTTTCTAGTGGCTTACGCGGGGGCGGGAGCAGGGCTTGGGTGGTTCTTCGGGATCGTTTTCCCGTACCTGGCGGTCATTGCCTTTTTGGTCGGCTTTGTTATCAAAGTAATGGGCTGGGCAAGATCCGCCGTTCCCTTCAGGATTCCAACAACCTGCGGGCAGCAGAAGTCGCTTTCCTGGATTAAACAGAACCGCATTGACAACCCTGACACCACGTCCGGTGTCTTCATACGGATGTTGCTTGAAATTTTCGCGTTCAGGTCTTTATTCCGTAACACCAAGGCAGCCTTCAACCGCAACGCATCCAACCGGATCACCTACTCATGGGAAATTTTTCTGTGGGTGGCGGCCCTGGCGTTCCATTATGCGTTCCTGGTGGTTCTGCTCAGACACTTCCGGTTTTTCACAGCTCCGGTCCCCTTCCCGGTTCAGTTTTTAGAAGCCCTGGACGGGATCGTTCAGCTCGGGTTGCCCGGCCTGTTTCTGTCCGGGGTGGTTCTTCCGGCCGCGGTTTTGTTTCTGCTGGCCAGACGGCTGTTCGACCAGAAGGTCCGGTATATCTCCCAGGCCTCGGATTATTTTCCCTTGTTCTTGATTCTGGGCATTGCCATTACCGGTATTTTCATGCGGTACTTCACCAAGGTGGATGTTCTGGCCATCAAGGAAATGACCATGGGACTGGTCACGTTGAGCCCCACCATTCCCGACGGGGTGGCCAATCTGTTCTATGCCCATCTGTTTCTGGTGAGTATTCTGTTCGCCTATTTTCCGGCCAGCAAACTCATGCACTTAGGTGGTGTTTTCCTGAGTCCCACCCGGAACATGGCCAACAACACCCGGGAAAAAAGGCATGTGAACCCCTGGAATTATGATGTGCCGATCCACACTTACGAACAGTACGAGGATCACTTCAGAGACAAAATGATCGAAGCTGGGCTGCCAGTGGAAAAGAAGGAGTAATCAATGGCCGACGAACTGACACCGGATGAATTACTGGATAAAATCGACTATGGTACGGATTCGGGCAACTGGCTGGATACCACCCAATCTGTCCAGATACGGCCGGGCATGTACTGCTATGCCGCCAAAGCCGAAAGTGTGGAAACCTTAGGGCTGCCCAATGCCAGAAGCTGGAACCCGACAGAAGAAGACTGGAAGCTGCCGGACAACTGGCAGCAGATCCTCCATGACGGCATCAAGGAACGGCTGGAAAAATTCCGAACGTTCAGGATCTTCATGGATGTGTGTGTCCGCTGCGGGGCCTGTGCCGACAAATGTCACTTCTTTTTAGGCACGGGTGATCCCAAGAACATGCCTGTGCTCAGAGCGGAACTGCTCCGATCCATTTACAGAAACGACTTTACCACTGCCGGTAAAATTTTGCAGAAGGTCCCCGGGGGCCAGCGCCTGGGGGGAAACCGTCCCCTGACCCTGGATGTGCTCAAGGAGATGTGGTACTACTTTTTCCAGTGCACGGAGTGCCGGCGGTGTTCCGTGTTCTGTCCCTACGGCATCGACACGGCCGAGATCACCATCATGGCCAGAGAGCTGTTCAACCTGCTGGGATTGAACATCGACTGGATCGCCACCCCGGTTTCCAACTGCTACACCACCGGAAACCATCTGGGGATCCAGCCCCATGCCTTCAAGGACATGCTGGAATTTTTCGTGGAGGACATCGAAGACATCACCGGCGTGGACTGCACGCCCCAGTTCCAGAAAAAAGGGGCGGACATCCTTTTCATCACTCCGTCCGGCGATGTGTTTGCCGATCCCGGCACCTATACCTGCCAGGGCTATTTGATCCTGTTCCAGTACCTCAAGGAAAAATACGGCCTGGATGTGACCTGGTCCACCTATGCCTCCGAAGGCGGGAACTTCGGGTTCTTCACCTCCCACGAGACCATGAAACGGTTGAACGCCAAGATGTACTATGAAGCCAAACGCCTGGGCGTGAAATGGATTTTAGGGGGCGAATGCGGCCACATGTGGCGGGTGATCCACCAGTACATGGACACCATGAACGGACCGGCCGACTTTCTGGAAGTCCCGGTGAACCCCATCACCGGCACCAAATTCCACAATGCCGCATCCACCAAGATGGTCCATATCACGGAATTCACCGCCGATTTGCTCAAACACGGCAAACTGGAACTGGACAAAAGCAGAAACGCCAACCGGATCATGACCTTTCATGATTCCTGCAACCCTGCCAGAGGCATGGGGCTGCTGGATGAACCCCGGTATGTGATCGAAAACGTGTGCGACAATTTCTATGAAATGCCGCCCAACACCATCCGGGAGAACACCTTCTGCTGCGGTTCCGGTGCCGGGCTCAACGCCGGGGAAAACATGGAGCTGCGCATGGCCGGTGCCCTGCCCCGGGCCACCGCGCTCAAGCATGTCCATGAAAAATACGGGGTCAACACCCTGGGTACCATCTGCGCGATTGACCGGGCCGCGTTGTCCACTTTATGCGAATACTGGGTCCCGGAAGTGGAAGTGGCCGGTATTCATGAACTGGTGGGCAATGCCCTGATTCTGCCCGGAGAAAAGGAACGGACCGAAGACCTGAGAATGGAACCGCTGCCGGGTTGCGGGGAGGAGGAATAAAATGACAAAAAATATGATTATGGGCGGACTGGCTGTCTTTGTTCTGGCCGTACTTTCCCCGTTCTGGTTCAACCTGGTGACCACCACCCAGGCGGCACCGGAGCCCGAACTGCTGGGTCCTGCCAAAGAAGCCACAAAATGTGTTCTGGACAAATATGACATGCGGGCCAACCACATGTCCCTGCTGGATGAATGGCGGGATGCCGTGGTGCGGGATGCCGACCGGATCTATGTGGCAGCCAACGGCCACGCCTTCAACATGAGTCTGTCCACCGGAGAAAACTCCTGCCTGGGCTGCCATGAAGACAAAGCCAAATTCTGTGACGCCTGTCATACCTATACATCGGTAGATCCTTATTGCTGGGAGTGTCACACAAACCCCAAGGAGATTGAATAATGGAAAAGAGCAGAAGACGATTTCTGAAAGTGGCGGGCATTGCCGCCATCGGGTTGGGTGCTGCTCCGGCAATCAATTATGCGGCCTCGGACTCCCATGGCCCGGCGGATGCGACCCGAGTGAAAAACGACGCCGCCTTTCATGCCAGCCGCTGGGGCATGGTCATTGACATCAGAAAAATCGATGACAAGGTGGCCCAAAAAATCACCCTGGCCTGTCATACCCGTCACAATGTGCCGGATTTCACCCATGAAGTGGATACCCAGCTGTATCCCGAAACCCGGCCGGTCAACCACACCCAGGAAATCAAATGGATCTGGAAGGAAAAATTTCATTATGCCTTTCCGGACAAGGAAGATGAATTTTTGAATGAAAAATTTCATCATCTGCCGTTTCTGGTGTTGTGCAATCATTGCAAAAATGCGCCCTGTGTTCAGGCATGCCCCACCCAGGCCACGTTTTCCCGGGAAGACGGCATCGTGATCATGGATTATCACCGCTGTATCGGGTGCCGGTTCTGCATGGCGGCCTGTCCCTATGGATCACGAAGCTTCAACTTCAGGGATCCCCGGCCGTTCATCGATGAGACGGACCCGGATTTTCCCACCCGGTCCAAAGGGGTGGTGGAAAAGTGCAATTTCTGCGCCGAACGTCTGGCCAAAGGGGAACAGCCGCATTGTGTGGAAGCCTCGGACGGCGCCATTGTGGTGGGAGACCTGGAAGATCCTGATTCCGATGTCAGGAAGCTTCTCAAGGAACATTATACAATCCGACGTAAACAGTCCCTGGGTACGGAACCCTCTGTTTACTACATCGTTTAAGAGAGGCCCATATGCTTGAAATAGCTGTTAAAGGAAGTCGAAACTACTGGATATGGATCATCTTTCTGCTGATCGTGATCGGCATAGGAAAACTGGCCTATCTGGATCAGTTCTTCAACGGCCTGATGATCACGGGCATGAGCCGGGATGTATCCTGGGGATTTTACATTGCCAACTTCACGTTTCTGGTCGGTGTGGCCGCCGGAGGGGTTATGGTGGTCATTCCCTATTACCTGCATGATTATGAAAAATTCCACCGGATCACCATCCTGGGGGAATTTCTGGCGGTTGCCAGTCTGATCATGTGCCTGCTGTTCATCATTGTTGACCTGGGCCAGCCCGTGCGCATGCTCAATGTGCTGCTGTACCCGTCTCCCAAATCCATGCTGTTTTATGACATGCTCGTGTTGAACGGATACCTGTTTTTGAACATTGTCATCGGCTGGAAAGTGCTGGAGGCGGAACGTAACCAGGTGAAACCGCCGGCTTGGACCAAACCGCTGATCTATCTGTCCATTCCCTTTGCCATCGGCATTCACACGGTCACGGCCTATCTGTACTGCGGTCTGCCCGGCAGGGGATTCTGGCTGACCGCCATCCTGGCCCCGCGGTTTCTGGCCTCTGCGTTTGCCGCAGGCCCGGCGTTTTTGATCATCTTGTGTTACATCATCCGGAAGTTCACCAAATTCGATCCGGGCTGGGAGGCCATGCAGACCCTGTCCAAGATTGTCTGCTACGCCATTATCGCCAACCTGTTCTTCTTTTTGTGCGAAGTGTTTGTGGTATACTATTCAGGTATTCCCGGACACAAAACCCACATCCAGTACCTGCTGTTCGGATACCACGGATACAACGCCCTGGTGCCCTGGATGTGGAGCGGATTCATCCTGATGGGTACCGGAGCCGTCATGCTGGTGATTCCCAGACTCAGGAGCAATTATGTGCTGCTGCCGGTGGCCTGTGCCATGATTTTCATCGGGGCCTGGATCGACAAGGGCCTGGGCATGATCTCCGGCGGGTTTGTACCGTCTCCGCTGCATCATGTGACCGAATACGCGCCCACCTTGCAGGAAATCATCATCACCCTGGGGATCTATGCCGCCGGGTTTCTGGTGCTGACCATCCTGTACAAACTGGCCACCACGGTCAAGGAAGAAGTGAACGGCTGATGAACTGATGCCATGACATCCTGCATCATATGACCACAGGATGGTTGTTACAACAGGGGGGTGACTTACGGCACCCCCCTTTTTTTATGTGACCTTTAAAAAAACCGAGGCAGGTTTGCAAAACAATCACCATGTTCTATGTGAAACACAGTGAAATACCTTTGGAAACCCTTAAGAACCGCTTCCTGGCCGCAATTTACCAAAAGGATTCCCAAAAGACCCGTATCGCCTTTCTTATGATTTTAGAGGCAGCGCAACAGAGCCTGCCGGAACCGGGAGAAACCCGGGAAAAAGTGCTGCGCCAGATCCAGACCGCCTTTCTGCGCTTCAAACCGTTTTTAACCTCTCCCCAGGCAGGTCTCACAGCGCCCTTTCAGGTGTTGAAAACCCTGCTGGCGGATGTTGTAAAATCCCGGTGCCGTTCGGTGCACCATGTATCATATACAGACTGGCATACCCGTGTAAACCTGATGCCCTGGCAGATGGACCGGTTGTTTAAAAACGCCATTACTGTGCAGCTCACCTCCGGATGCTCCCATTTCTGCCGGCGGTGCAATGAATGGGCCCTGCCCGGCATCAGAAGCCATTTTTCACACGATGCCGCCGCACAGATCATCCAACAGCTTCTGAAGCAGCGCAACACAGATACGGCCCTGTACGGTGCATCAGACCCCCTGGACTGGCAGGACGGTGCCCATACCCTGGCAGATCTTCTGGCACCCGTGGGCAGCGCTGCCTGCTTCAGTCTTTTGACCAAGGTGCCAAGGGCGGGACAAACGGTATTACAAACACTGGTCCACCGGAATATCCCCCTGTCCGTGAGTGTGACAGATGCAAACCGGGACCGCATCATTGCCCTGGAAAAGAAAACCGGCACCCAGCTTGCCAAGCAGCACGATTCAGATGACCTGCTCATACCGGCAGGACTGGATGAGGATTTTACCACGGTGAAATCCTCCATCACCGATGCCTATGGCACGGAAATCACCCCGGAAGGGGCTTTTATCATCATCCCGACTTTTACCTGCGCCCTGCATCCCATGGGCCACAAAAAACTGCCCGTCACCCGCAAAACAGCAGTTTTCCCGGTGAAAAAGATCGGGCGACAGGCCCTGCTGAAAGACTATTTCAAACCTTTGGAAGTGGTGGGACAGAAAAACACCCCCTTTTATCTGTCCAGGCTGCTGGATGTCCAGGTGGAGACGTTGCTGCTGGACAACGGGTCCATGGATCTGTCCCCCCCGGGCATGCGCAATCTCAAGGAATATTTCACCATCTTCCGGGAATCTGCAAGGACGCAGCGCAAACACATGACCCGGTCAATTGTTCAGGGACTGAAAAAACAATTTTTCCCCCATGGCAGATACCATGACCTGACACATGCACAACAGCGGCTGTACCGGCAGAAAATCGGTGCCCACCTGGATTTTTGCAACCAAAAAATTGTGGAACAGTCCCGGACCTGCGCGGTGTCGTTTTTTTTACAGGCGGCCCGGGATTTTCTGGCGGAACAGGAAGACAAAAAAACCATTATCGCCCAACTGATCAAACCGGAGGCCGACCGGCTGGCACACCGCTATGGACAAACCGCCCGGAAAACAGATGTACAACACCTGCTTTCACATGATACAGATGACTTTTTTGATTGGTTCAGGTTCTATGTCACAGGCCTGGTTTTTGACCGCCGCATCCGGGATGTCAACCTGTTTATCCAGGCACATCCCGCAGCATATGATCCCGTTGCTGACCGGTTTATAAACGATAAGGAAAGTATGCCATGAAGAATCCAGATGCCGTCATTATTTTTCCCCCGCCCATGGACCGTATTGCCCGGGTCTATCCGGCACCCCATTTTTTGTCTTCATTTATCAACAGCAATGGCTTTTCTGCAAAGCCATTGGATTTGAATATCATTGCGCTGGGCAAACTTACCAGTCCTTTTTTTCTGGACGAAGAAATAAAAAACGCTGCGTCAAACAGGGCCAGGCTGGAAAAATCAGATCTTCATTCACAAAAAGAAAAAGAAGCATATGCCGTAAGTGTGAGATCAGTTGCCAGACTTTTGTATGGACGGCGCATCCATTCAGATCACCATCACATAAAAAACCTGATGGATATGGAAAATTGCGGCATTCGCTATACAAGGATATTCATTGACCTGTTTAAAAAATATTTCGGCCTTTTTTACAACACAAATATTCCGGATTCAGAAGACATAAAGACTTTTTTCTCCTGTCCGGAAGCCATCCTCATCAAAGACCTGTTACATGAAGAGTTACAGCGCTCCATCATCGACAAACAGATACCGGTCATTGGATTTTCCATCCCCTTTGCCCAGCAGTTTATTCCTGCAATGATTCTGGCCGATGAAATCAAAAAAAAGAGGCAGGATGTGCATATTTGTTTTGGGGGTCCGATCATCACCCTGCTGCCTGAAAAATACCTGAAAGAGGTGATCAAGGTCGCACCTGTAAATTCGTTTGTCAGGTATGACGGGGAAATGCCTTTGCTGCAGGTATTGCGGTATACGCTGCGGGATCAGGCGGTGGATGATACAAAAAACGTGATCTTACAGGATGGAGCAAACAAACGTGCAGACCGATCTGATTCTGCCCGCCATCCAAAAGAGAAACCGGTGCACACCCACAATAGATTCCAAAAGGAAAATATGGGGTATTTCTCAAAAAATGCCCCCATCCCTGTCACCCAGTCAACCGGGTGTTACTGGAAAAAATGTTCTTTTTGTGATTACATCAATCTCCACAAAGACAAAATATACCGGCCCAGGCCTGTCAGCGAAATCATTGCCGACATAACATATTATCACGCGCTGAAATTCACCCATTTTCGCATGCTGGCGGAAGCCATACATCCAAAACATGCCAGTGAGATTGCAACTGCCTTGCTAGACAATCATCTGAATATTTCCTGGCATTCTTTTTTACGGGTGGATGCGGGATTTACCACAGAAATATTACAATCCATGGCCCAAAGCGGGTTCAGCTGTACCATAGGGATGGAATCTGCCAATGAATGCGTATTACAGACGCTCAACAAAGGATACAGCAAAAAAATTATCCGGGAATTTTTCGAAAACCTCCGGGCCGCATCACTCAAGAACAACCATCTGAATATTATCGTCGGTACCCCCGGCGCCACCTATGATCAGGAACTTGAAACACTTGCGTTCTGCAAAGAATATACCGATATTTTCACCCAGTTTAAAAGCGGCATTTTTACGCTGACACCAACGTCTGACATGGGAAGAAATCCCCACAAATACGGTATACGGATTAAAGACAGCAGCACAGAGAATCAGCATCTGCATGGACGAATATCATCAATGGCTTTTGATGACCCCAGGGGGATGACACATGAGGAAAAATTACGCATTGTAGAACGCTACGGCCAATTGAACAAAGAGATAAAAAATAAACAAAAATTTAAAAACTGTCTGGATAAAATTACAGCTGCCGGGTCCGGTGCTGACATAAAAAGCATGGCATTTTCTTTTGAAAAATTATGGGTCCGCCAGAAGGTGATGCACCATGCTTTCCAGGAACAAGGCGAGTATATGGTTGTCAATATGTCTGAAAATCGTGACCACCAGGTTTTTATGGACAAACAGCAGTCTGATCTAATGGACACCCTGAAAGACAGCATATTCAGCTTCCAGGATATCATGGCAATCACACACGATGAAAATTTCGCTTTGCATTTCATAAAAAAAATGGCCGCAGGAAATTTGATCAACGTAGCAGATATTGATCATGGAATCCGATAAGGACAAGACGGTGCGATGTTAGAAATTGCTCTCCAAAAATTATCTGCCGTATTTGAACCCGGGCTGCACTTTTATCAGTTGTTTGGTATAGGGATGTTCCGGGTGCCGGATGATGTTGTCTGCTGTGTTGATCTCCACAATATGGCCTTCGTGGATAACCGCAATCCTGTCGCACAGGTATCTGGCAGCCGCCAGGTTATGGGTGATGAACAAAAAGGTCATGCCAAAGGTTTCTTTGATTTCCTGGAGCAGCTTGAACAGCTGGATGGCAATGGTGGCATCCAGCATGGAAGTGGGTTCATCCGCCACGATAAATTCGGGCTCCACCACAATGGCCCTGGCAATGGCCACCCGCTGGCGCTGACCACCGGAAAGCTGGTGGGGATACCGGTTATAAAACGCTTTGCCCGGGGACAATCCCACGGTTTCCAGGGTGTGGTTCACCTTTTGTGACCGGGTTTCAGGGGTACCGATTTTCTGGACGATCAGGGGTTCCAGCACCGTTTCCGCAATGGACAGATGGGGGTTCAGGCTCTGGTAGGGGTCCTGAAAAATCATCTGAACCCGGGAGCGGTATGCTTTTAAGGCGGATCCTTTAAAACCGCTGATGGGTGCTTTATTGAACAAAATGTCACCGGCAGTGGGCTGCTCCAGCCGCACCAGCAGCCTGCCGGTGGTGGTTTTGCCGCTCCCGCTCTGCCCCACCAGCCCGAAGATTTCCCCTGTTTCTATTCCAAGATCGATGCTGTTCAAGGCCAGAACTTTTTGCTTTTGTCGGGAAAAAAATGATTTTCCGGGAAAATAGGTTTTGCTCACCCCATTCATCTCAACCAGAAGATTTTTTTTGGGATCATTTTTTCCCATGGCTGCCCCTGATGATTTGTGGTTCACAGCAAAATGCCTTGTGGGTGGAAGAAATCTGCACCCAGCCCGGGGCCTGTTTTCTACAGGTTCCAGAACACACCTTGCAATTGTCGGAAAACCGGCAGGACCCGATGTCCGATAAAAGATCCGGGGATTCCTGCATATCCGGAATCACGATATCATTGATATTGTCCAGCGACAGATAAGAGCCCAGCAGGCTGCGGGTGTAAGGATGCCGGGGTGACTTGAACACCTCTTTTCTGGTGCCTGTTTCCACAATCTGGCCGGCGTACATCACACAGATTTCTTCACAGACCGATGCCACCACCGCAATATCATGGGAGATGAAAATCAGGCCGGTGCGGGTTTTTTCCTGCACTTTTTTGATTTCTCTGAGAATCTGGTCCTGGACAATGACATCCAGAGCCGTGGTGGGTTCATCCGCGACAATCAGATCCGGATCACAGGCCAGGGCCATGGCGATGATCACCCGCTGTTTCATGCCCCCTGAATATTCATGGGGATAATCTTTCATGCGCGCCACCGGGATATCCACCAGATCGAACAAGGCATTCAACCGGTCGGACAGATCCGCATCCGACATGTCGGGCTGGTGGGTGATGATGGCCTCTTTGATCTGTTCATCCACCCGGTGCACCGGATTCAATGCATTCATGGCCGCCTGGAATATCATGGCGATTTTCGCCCCCCGCACCCTGCGCCACTGCTTTTCCGTCAGGCGTACCAGATCTTCTCCCTGGAACTGGATACTGCCCCCCAGGATCACGGCATTGTCCGGCAGAAGCCCCATCAAAGCCATGCCGATGGTGGTCTTGCCGCAGCCGGATTCTCCCACAAACCCCAAAGGCCTGCCTTTTTCAAGATCAAAACTGATATTGTCCACCGCCTTGAGCAGGCCTTTTTTGGTCTGGTATCCGATGGTCAGGTTCTTTACAGATAAAAGTGTCATGGAATCAGGCCTGTCCCTCCTTTCGCAACCGTGGATCCAGCACCTCGTCCATGGCCCGGCCCAGCAGGTAAAAGGCCAGGGTCAAAAGGGATATGCACATCCCCGGCGGTATCAGCCAGTAGGGGGCCTGGAACATATGACCCGATTTCCAGACCCACTGGAGCATCATGCCCCAGCTCACCTGGCTGGGATCTCCGAACCCCAGAAAGGACAATGCCGCTTCCACCAGGATGGCGGCAGTCACCCGGAAGGTCATGTACAAAAATGCCAGGGGCAGGACATTGGGCATGATATGCCGGAAAATAATACGCAGGTGTGAGGCCCCGGCCACCCGGGACGCCTCGATAAACGGCCGGTGTTTCAATGACAGGGTCTGGGACCGGATCACCCGGGATACGGCAGGCCACCGCATGATGGCAATGATGAACACGATGATCCAGATATTGAACTGGCCGAACAAAGAGGCCAGAATCAGCAGGATCACCAGGGAGGGCAGCACCATGATGATATCTGCCGTGCGCATGAGAACCGCATCCAGCAGTCCGCCGGTGTACCCGGCCACCATCCCGACAAGGGTGCCGATGACAATACTGATAAATGCTGCGGAAAGCCCGACAATAAAGGCCACTTTCGCCCCTTCCAGAAGCTGGGCCAGAAGATCACGGCCCACATTGTCCGTGCCCAGCCAGTGGGTGAGGCTGGGTCCTGTGGAAACCCTGATATCCGGATCGATGCCGGTCATGGGATCATACATGGGCCCGATCAGGGGCACAAAAAAAGAGGCCAGGGCCATGAACATGAATACCACCAGGATGATGACACCGGTTTTGCCCAGGGGATTTTCAATAAAAATCTGCCATCCTTTGTAAAACCGCTGCAGAGAATACTTGTTCAGCACAGGCACATCCTTTTTTTACTAATATGTGATCCTGGGATCCAGCCAGGCATACAACAGATCCACAATCAGGTTGGCCACCAGCACCACCAGGGCAATGAGCAGAAAACAGGCCTGGGCCAGGGGATAATCATTGTTGCTCACTGCAAATATCAATTCTTTACCAATGCCGGGCCAGGTGAAAATCTGCTCTGTCAGGGCACCGCCGTTAATGGAAAAAGCAAGGGAAAGCCCCACAGATGTTATTACGGGCAGAGCGGCATTCTGGGCCGCATGTTTGTTGCGGATCACTTTTTCACTCAACCCCTTTGCCCGGGCCGTAATGATATAATCTTCTCTGAGAACCGACAGCATGGAGGAGCGCATCAGCAGCAGATAAGAACCCAGGTTGATGATAAACAGCGTCATCAGCGGCAGCATCAGGTGATGAAGCACGTCCAGAATCCGGACAAATAACGACGCGTTTCCCACCCAGAGTTGTGGGGACAGCACGCCGCCCAGGGGAAACAGCCCCAGCTTGAACCCCAGAACCCACAAAAGAAGCAAAGCAAACCAGGGAATGAACAGGGTGTAGCACACAAGGGCGGAAATGGACATGACATTGTCCAGACGCGATCCTTTATGCCAGGCGGCGATTTTGCCCAGAAATATCCCCACAAAGGCCGCCAGGATCGTGGATGTGGTAAACAAAAGGAGGGTCCATTTGAGCTTGTCCACAATAATATGGGAGACCGGTTCCCCGTAATGAAAAGAAAACCCGAAACTGCCGGTTACAAAATTTTTCACATAAATAACATATTGTTCCCACAAAGGCCTGTCCAGACCCATCTGTTCGATAAGATGGGCCATGTCTTCAGGGGTGAGCATGGGATCCACCATCTTGGATATGGGATCTCCCGGAGACAATCGGAATAAAAAGAACAGCACGGTCAGGATAATAAAAAAGATAACGGCAACTTCCACCAATTTTATCAGAATATAACCGGGTTTTCTCATTTTATCCCACAAATTCTGCGTATCTATTTTACCGGTTTGACCATGCACAGAGACCAGATACTGCCGATACCGTTCACCTTTTCCACCCATCCTGTAAACCGCTTGTTCACGGTAGCCTCAATAATATGGGGATTGTATAAGGGATAATAGGGTACATCTTCCAGGATCATCTCCTGCATTCTAAAGATCATCTGCCGGCGTTTATCAACATTGACCACCAGCCGCTGCTCCCTGGCCAGGGTGTCAAATGCTTCATTTCTGTATCCGCTCATGTTCCAGCCCCGGGGATCATCATTTTCCGAAGAGAAAAACGCCCCCAGATAATCAGGATCCAGATTCAGTTTGCCGTATCCCAGGACAAAGGCATCAAAATCGTGTTTTCCCTTGACGGTTTCCAGCAGGGAATTAAAGGACATGGGCCTGGCAAAGGCAGGCAGTCCCAGCTTTCTGAGCCATTCCTGGATCATGGTCCCGGCAAAGGCACGCTTGGGGTCATAATCTGCCGGCGGGGTGAGAATCACAAATTTCTCCATGTTTTCCCCTGAGGGAAGAATAATGTCCGAGGGCCTGGACAGGGTTCCATCCGCATTCACCGGCGGCTCTTTCCAGGAATAACCGGCATCTTTAAGCATCTGCCAGGCCGCCTTTATCCGCTGCTCCGGGTCCATGCCGTCGCCGTATTTTCTCACATCAGGATTATGCCAGAAGTGGTTCCCCGCCGGTATAATGGAGTGCATGGGGGTGCCGTAATCCTGGAGAATCCGGTTGAGGATGAATTGTTTGTCCACCACCGTTGCCACTGCCTGGCGCAGGATTTTATCATCAAAAGGGGGCCTGCGCAGATTGAATCCCAGGTAGTAGAGGGCGCTTTTTTTGTTAAAATGCAGGTCTATGCCGGTGTTTTCTTCCAGATCCTTGACATAGCCGGGCTGTACATCCCACCAGTAATAATCGATATCCCCTTTTTTCAAAGCCAGGATGGCCACATCGGAAGTCCCGTAAATATTGAACAAAAGATTATCCACATAAGGCCCAAGATCAAGGCCGGCTATGGTTTTGCCCTGCCCGAAAAAATAGGGGTTTTTTGTCATGTGGAGATAGGCGCCTTTCTGGTATTCATGGAGTATGAAAGGACCTGTTCCCAAAGGTTTTTCCACCTGATAATCCTGGAGGTAGCGCAGGGGCTTTTCCGTTGCCAGGGCATCTTTGGCCACCTGTTCCCACTCTTTTTTCGATACCATGGGGGCGGTCATGATCCGGGACATGAAAATAGCGGAAGGTTCTTTTAAATGAAACACCACGGTATGGGCATCAGGGGCCTCCACTTTTTCAATGAGTTTCCATTTGCTGTAGTACCGGGGAATTTTGAAATCAAAAAACAGCTGTTTGGTAAACAGCACATCTTCACTGGTAAAATCGGATCCGTCAGACCATTTGGCTTTCCGCAGTTTTACGGTATAGGTCAGGGCTTTTTCATCAAATACCGCATCTTCTTCTGCCAGCCAGGGAATAATTTCCAGGGTCTGTGGATGGCGGTGGAACAACGGCTGATAGATCTGTGACAGGATGTTGCGGGAGTTGCCGTCGGTGGCAAGCCAGATGTTCAGGGATCGGGGTTCTTCCGGCAGCCCTATTCTTAAAAACACACTCTCTTCGGATTTCTGGCAGGACAACAGAGCCCCTGTTATCACCATCAAAAAAATAGCCGGCAGCAGCACTCTGCACACTGGTTTACACCACCTGCCGGGTTGGTTCTTTTTTGTTTTCCGGATTTGCTGCACTGATTTTCTCCTCAATAAAGTCCACCACACGTTTTTCAAGTTTCTGGTGGTTGAACTGGTTGATCCGCGGGATTCCTCCGGGACTGACACAATTGACTTCCACCAGCTTGTCTCCTATGATATCAATCCCCACAAAATACAGGCCGTCTTGTAACAATTTTGGCTTAATGCGACGGCAAAGGGCTTTTTGAGCCGGCGTAACCTCGTGCCTGAAGGCCAGGGCACCGGCGTGGACATTGGTGCGAAAATCTCCTGACATGGATCTGCGGCCCATGGCACCCAGAATTTCTCCATCCAGCAGAAGGATGCGCACGTCCCCTTCTTCCCTGACCCGTTGCAAATATTCCTGAACCATGATGGGCCGGCGCTCAGGATAGGGTTTTCCCGCTTTGACATAGTAGTTGATCAGGGAATTGAGATTTTCCTGGTCCTGGTTGCTGACCTTGATCACCCCGTGGCCCCCGTGGCCATGCAGGGGCTTGATGACCATGGCACCGCCGAAATCATCAATGATTTTCTTCAGACGGTACGGATCTCTGGACACATGGGTTTCCGGAATAATATCCGGAAAATTGAGAATATAGGCTTTGCTGCTGCCGTTGAGCTGGCCCAGGGTATTGTTTACCAGAAACACATTATCGCTCACAGGACCTAAAAATTCCAGCACCTCATAATTGATGGGCGGATCTTTTCTCAAAAACAGGACATCCAGGTCTGTCACGGTTTCAAATATCAGTTCTTCCCTGTCCAGACAATGGAGGAGATCCGTCCAGTAAGCCTGGATGGAATGGTCTTTGGGCACGGAAATATGGCGCATTCTTGCCACCACTTCATTTTTCCGGACGTAGATATCATGGGGTTCAAGAAAATACACCTCATGGCCCCGCTGGTTGCACTCATACATGATATGGGCAGTGGTATTCCAGACCGGATCGATCTGCCGCAAATCATCCATCAAAAATGCGATTTCCATGATACCTGTTCAAGACCTCCGGGTGTCGTTTTTTGTTTAATGTAAAATATCAAAGGTCTGTCTCTTGTAAGATAACACAGCTAAATTGTCAAATGCTTATGTAAATTTACCGAAATAGAAGACAATCATGGCATATTCGTGTACAATTACAAATTTTGAACAATATCAGGCAACCGAACATAAGGAAACACGGCATGAAAGAAACCCTTTTTATTCAATTTTTTGGCCGGACCGGCAGCGGCTGGTTCGACCTGGGCAACGGATTTTCAGATACCTGGGACCTGTGCCGCAGCAAAGGCGATTTTCTGTGGATCCCCCTGGAACAGGATACAGACAAATGGTATGACGAATCTGCGTATCAGCCGATTTCTCTGCCCATTGAAAAAGGTACTGTGTATGTAAGCGCAAGTTATGTCAACCAGCTTTACCAGGCATATCTGTGGGCAATCCAGTATCCTGATATAGAGGTCATAGTGGGGGGCCCTGTGGCATCGGAACGGTATTCACAAAAACCTGGCTGGCATTCGGTGCATTTCAAGGTTGAAAACCCATTGCCGCCCAATCTCACCCTTACAGGCCAAAGTGTTGAATCTGTGTTTGGTGTGCCCGAATTTTCAGGCGACTGGCATTTGGAACTGCCGCCTCAGATTCCGGATGACAGCCGGATCTATTTTTCCTATACCCTTGAAAACCAGTGCTATTGGAAAAAATGTCCTTTCTGTTCCATTGCCCGGCACTCTGCGGATCATTTCAGAAAACGGCCGGTACTGGACCTGGCGTTCCAAAATCTGGATTACAAGGGACATAAAATCGTGCGGCTCAATACCGGGTCCATGACCCCGGAACATATCCGGAAACTGCTGCCCATGCTGCCTGTCAAACCGGATATGGAGTACCGGTTTTTCATGCGGGCCGCTGCGGCGGAAACACGGGCCATGAAAGACGCGGTGGCCAGAATGGGAAATAATCTTCCCGACTGCACCCTGGGCTTTGGTATTGAATTTCCCTCCAACCGCATGTGGCAATATCTGAACAAGGGCACCCATATGGCAGACGTGCTGAAAACCCTTGAATTCTGTACTGAAACCGGCTTCAAGGTCAATGCCAATGTCATTTTGGGCTGGAACAACCTGACGGAGCAGGACATCAAAGATCTGGAAGGATTCATGCAGCGCCTTTCCGGAAAAACCGTCACCACCCTGCAGCTGCGCTGGTTGTTCGCCCACCCCTACACCCCGATCTACGATACCTATGACGGGGTTCAAAACAGTATCCGCTTAGGCCCCTTCAACTGCGGATTTCATGTCACCATTCCCCCGGACCAACTGGAATTGAACCTGGCGGCGGCAGAGATCATGAAAAAGGTGTGTGACAAAAAAGGGATACAGCTTCAGGGATACAAAAATCTGAACAAGGGCAGGTCATCCATCAAGACCAAATATCTGCTTGACAATACAGAAAAATTGTAATTGGATACCTGTTATGATTTGCGTTTGACACGGTGACATATACGTTGCAACCATCATTCAGGATTTTCCATTATGAACGACATGCGGTCACGGACGTTTTTTTTTCCTGCTCTGAAAAGAACGGGGTGCCTATTTTCATGGATTTTGTTTGCCGGCCTGATCTGTATGGCTTCCAGCGGGATGGCCCAGGAAAAAAAACTCACCAATCATCTGGGCATGAGTTTTATCCGTGTGGAACCCGGCCGCTTTCAAATGGGAAGCCCGGACACAGAAACCCACCGAAAAAGCAATGAATCACGGCACTGGGTCGAAATCAGTGAACCGTTCTATCTTCAGGAAACCGAGGTCACCCTGGAACAATGGCGGGCCATTATGGGAAAAGCCTTTTTTCTGAAAAAAAAAGGGGGGCCCCGGACCCCGGTGACCCGGGTATCGTACTATGACTGCCAGAAATTCATCAGAAAATTGAATCAGATGGATACCGGCCGGTACCGGCTTCCTTTGGAAAAAGAATGGGAATATGCCTGCCGGGCCGGAACCACCACGGCCTACAGCTGGGGAAATGACATTGACTGCACCAAAGCCATGTATGCCAATACCCCCAAAAGGCATGGGGTATGCAGCCAGCACTATCGATCTATGGGACTGCCGGTAAACAGCCCGGCCCCGGTGGCATCATTTTCACCCAACCCATGGGGGTTTTACGATATGCACGGCAATGTCTGGGAATGGTGCCAGGATGAATATACGGGTGATATCAGGGATCCCGGAGTCAACACATATGATCTGTTTTCCACCAGGCCCCGGGTACGCAGAGGCGGCAGCTGGTATCTGTACGGCAGGTACCTGCGCAGTGCCAACCGCACTTACGCCCATCCCGGCGCCCGATTCCAGACAACCGGATTCCGGCTCATTCTCGAGGTGGATTGATGCGCGCCAAACTCTTAAGCTTCCTGAAAATCTATGAAGAAGAAATCAGCCTGTTTTTATGGACGGCCGCCCTGCTTTTCATTATCCGAAGCTCGGGCATTATCCTGAACAACTATGCGGAAACCGCTTTTTTGAAACGGTATGGTGTGGAATTCATGCCGGCGGTAAATATGCTCAATGCCGTGGCCACTTTCTTCATCACCGGATTTCTGACCGTGTTTTTAAGCAAGACCTCCGGGGCCAGGCTTCTGTATTATATTTTTATTTTTTCAGGGATCATCGTCACCGTCATCCGCCTGCTCATTCCTTTTGGTTTCGAACTGCTGTATCCGTTGCTGTTCATGCTCAAAAGCCAGTTTGAACTGTTGCAGGCACTGCTGTTCTGGAACATGTGCAACGATCTGTTCAACACCCGCCAGTCCAAAAGATTGTTCCCGCTTCTCACCGCCGGCGGGGTGATCGGGCTGATCCTGGGCAGTTTCGGCACCCCCTATTTTGCAAGCCTTTTCAGTCTGGACAACCTGTTATACCTGTATCTGGTCACCACCATCATGGGTGCGCTGCTGATACAGGCCATGGGACGAAGCTACGCCACGCTGATCTACACGGAAAAAACAGGGAAAACCGCGAAGAAAAAACCTCCCATGGTGGAGGAAATCAAACGGATCTATCCTCTGGTCAAAGATTCCATCCTGGTCAAAATTGTCCTGGTTCTCACATTCATGCCGAACGTGGTCATCCCCATCATGAACTATCAGTTCAATTATGCCGTGAATGAACAATTTGCCTCGGAAAGCGCCATGATTCAATTTTTCGGTTATTTCAGAGGCAGTCTGTACATCGTCAGTCTGTTCATTCTCCTGTTCGTGGGTCGGATCTATGGAAAATGGGGATTGCCGGTGGCCCTCATGTTTCATCCCTTCAACTATATGCTGGCGTTTTTTGCCTTCCTGTTCCGGTTTGACGTTTTTTCCGCCATGTATGCCAGGATGTCCACCAACATTATCCGCACCACCATCAATATGCCGGCCAACAGCATACTCATCGGGCTGTTTCCCGAATCCTACCGGAACATGATCCGGCCGTTTCTGCGGGGAACGGTGGTCCGGATTGCATTGTTCACAGGCTCGACATTGATTTTGCTGTCAACCCCGTTATTTCATCCCCGGTATCTGACCCTGGTGGCCCTGCCGTTCATGATCGCCTGGGTGGCGGCCCCGTTTGTGCTCAAGTCCAATTACTCGAAAATTCTGCTGGACCTGATCTCCAAAAACATGCTGGATATCAAGAGCATGGACCAGAAGGAACTGGGACAGATATTCAACCAGGAAAAAACCCTGTCCAGCCTGGAAAATTCTTTTCTGTCCGCCCGGGGAAAGGATGCGGTCTGGTATGCCAGACTGTTGAAAAATTTTTCACCCGCCAGCCTGGATCAGCTGATTATCAACAACCTGGAAAACCAGGATGAGGCTACCCAGGTGGCACTCATTAAAATGATCACGCCCGAATCCGGCCCCCGGGCAGCCCGGGACCTGATCCCCATGCTGTCTTCAAAACGACCCGAGACGACCATTGCCATACTGAAACTCATCCACCGGCACGGCATCGACACAAAGGATTCTCCGATCCTGTCCCGGTTTCTCTCAAGTTCCCATCCGGTAATCAAAGGGTTTGCCGGGGCCTGTATTCACATCGATCAGCCAGAAAAGCTTCCGCCGCTTATTGCCGGGTGGCTGGCTGAAAATGATCCGGTATCCCGCCAGTCAGGCATTATCTGCGCCGGATTGAGCCGGAACCAGAAATGGATCCCGGAACTCAAACATATGCTCAAGACCCCTGGCATCGATCCTGTCATTCCGGATATCCTCATTGCCTTGTCCCGGCTTCAAGCCGACGAGATCAACACCTTGGCACTGAATTATCTGTCCCATGACCGGTCGGATGTTCGAAGAGCTGCGCTGGACGCTTTGTCCATTGTCGATGACGACACCCTCCAGAAAACCGTTCTGCTGATGGGTGATCCATCGGACGAGATCCATGAATTTGCCAGAGAAAAAATCAGAACCGCCGCCTATCAGAATCCCTGGTTGCTGGTGGAATCCCTGGGGTTGCCGGCCACTCGGATACGCAAAGGTCTTTTCACTCTTTTGGATACCCTGGATATCAAAGAGTTCGATGTGTTGATCTTTGCCAAAAAGAACCTGAAAAAATCCTATGAATACCTGGCCATGGCCGCATCTTTGGAAAACCTGCCCCAGGGACCCATGCGGGACCTGGCCATATCGCATCTGGTGGAAAGAAAAGAACTGGTTTTAGAAAACATTCTCCGGGTTTTGGCCATCCATGATCAAACCGGCCGGATGCGGACCGCCTGGCAGGGAATCTTTTCCGCAGATACCCGCCAGCGGGCCAATGCCATAGAGCTGCTCAATGATATTCTGGACCGGAAAACCTTCAACACCATGCTGCCGCTGCTGGAAAGTCCCAATACCGCCATCACCCTGGCAGACGGCAAAAAAATGGTTAAAATCCCCGAATTTTCCCCGGACGGCAAACAAGCCGCATCTGCACTGCTGTCTTCCCCGGACTGGGTGGATGTGATCCTGGGACTGGGGCTGATCGGGGAGATCCACGACCTGCAACCGGCATCGGATTGGAGTCACGACCTGACACAATCCGAGAACCCACATATTTCAAAGGAAGCCCACATGATCTTGAAAAAAACGAAATCAACGCCAGACACGGATGCCCCGGCCACATTGTCTTTGGGTGAAAAGATACTTCTTTTAAAGGAAATCGACATTTTTTCCGGGTTGACGGCTTCGGAGCTGGCTGCCATCGCTTCGGTGACCGAAGAAATGGCGCTTGCCAGGGACCAGGATGTTATCAAACAGAACAGCATTGGTGAAACCGTATATTTGATCATTGAGGGCCGGGTTTCGGTGATCATGGTAAAAGAGGACGGAAACGAATCTATAATCGATGAAATGGATTCCGGTGCGGCTTTCGGAGAAATGGCATTGATCGACAATTCCCCCCGATCCGCTACCATCCGGACCATCACCCCGTGCCGGTTTCTGATGCTCCATAAACAGGAATTCAAGGAAACCGCCATGGAATTTCCACGCATCTCTCTGCAGATCTGCTCGGTTTTGAGCCAGCGAATCCGGCATCTGCATTCCCTGGTCCAGGAAAAAAAATGACACGTATCAGCTGTCCGATTGATTCAATAATTTGACAATAGTATCGGCCAGATCTTTCCGTCCCTGGTCCCTGAGCAGCGGAATCAGGGGCCGGTAAAACGGGGGCCTCACCCGGATGGTGATGTCGAATTGTGAAATATCCGCCGGGGTGACATCATTGGCTTCAAACGCCCGGGTTTTGTGCAAAAGCCCCAGGGCCGTGAGTTCTGTCATCGTGCGCACACATTTTTCGCATCGGCCGCAATTCAGTTGATCCGGCACATTGGCCAGGCAGACCCGGAAGTTCTGAAATGCCGTATCCCACTGTGATACGATTTTAATTTTCTCCAGACGGGACCGTTCATAATCCCGGTGCCGGATTCTCAGGGCATAGCTGGAGTACTCCGGATCCAGCAGGGGATGAGACCCGCAGGGATGCAGGTTGGGAATATCATAGGAAGAGCCGATGAACATCAGGTTGACACGGTGACTGAAGCCATGGGCCATGGCAGCCAGGACCGCGCCGAAAAAACTGTTCAGCCACAGGTCCCGTTCATCGCACAGGTGACGGATATTGGTATATACCGGTACCAGCTCGATACCGGCATCTTCTGAGATCCGGGTAATGGCGGTCACGGCCCGGTCAAACACATGCAGCTTGGTCCCCCGTTCCTTGACCCCGCCGATATCAAAGCCATGGAGAAAAAAACCGTCCCGGATACAGGCCGGATGGGTCTTTGGATAATTCAGCCGGTTCAGGCGCAGGGCTGCCAGAGAGTCCATGCCTCCGGACATGACCATGCCGGCCCGGCCGGGGTGGACCGGGACTCGGTGAGCATCGGATGAAGCATCAACAGGAATCGGGGTATACCGTCCTTGCGTCCAGTGGGAAAGAATGTGCATGGCCACCTGCACGCCCTCTTTGAGAAACGGACACACAGCTCCGTCCACGAACAATCGTTTTTCACCCAGATGCAGGGCCGGCAACAGGCACCCCACCAGAAACGCATCCGGGGTGGCGTCAAACCCCTGAGCATGATCTTCCGGGGTTTTGATAAATATAGTTTTTTCAGAGATGTCATTGTCTTCAAAGATGACCCGGGCCGAGGCTGTGACAAAACCGGCATCCGGTTCCAACTGAATCTGGGTAATTTTCATGGATGAGTCTCTTTTTTCAATCTGTGGATCGTGTTCATGAATGGCCGCTTATTTTCTGCTGAACGGCTCATTGATCTTGAAAGCGGCAAAATCAATAATTTTCATGGCAATGTCAATACCGGTGGCCGCTTCAAGTCCCCTGAAACCCGGTGAATAGTTGACCTCGACCACACAGGGGGAACCGTCTTTTTTTCCCATCAGGTCAATACCGGCGATATCCAGGCAGCAGGCCCTGGCCGCAGCCACCGCCATTCTTTTCCATGAGTCGGGCGGATCCAACGCCGCGGCCCGGCCCTGCTGATGAATATTGGTCCTGAAATCATCCGGTGCCGGCCACAGTGTCATGGCACCCGCCACTTGACCGCCGATCACCAGAATCCGGGCATCCATCCGTCCATCCGGCGGGAAAAACCGCTGCACCACCAGGCCTTTGACCGGATCCAGCCGGGATGTCACCCAGTCCCGGGCCTGGGTGGCATTATCCAGCTTGACCACCCCGTCGCCGCCCATACCGCTGGGCTGCTTGGCAATGACCGGATATCCCTCCAGCCGATCCACCGCATCAAAAAAACCGGCCGGTCGGGTCACAAAGCAAGTATCCGGAACCGGGATGCCCGCAGCGGCCAGTGTCTGAAGCGTGATATACTGATGCCGGGAAAGGGTCACCCCTGTAAGGCCATTGACCAGCGGAACCCCCATGGCCTGCAACTGCCGCAGCAGCACAAACCCGTATTCCCCCATGGGAGATCCCTGGCGGGGCAGCACCACATCCGGCCGCGGCCCGGGACCGGCTTGTCTGCAGTCTTGCATGTCCGGACCCTGGTTTTTCAGAATACAGGTCATCTGGTACGGGTTGATGAGAATCACGCGGTGGTTTCTGTGCCGGGCCGCCTCATCCAGCCGGCCGTTGGGATGAAACGTCAGATCATGAACCGTCAGGACACCGATGTTCACGGGGTTTCCTTCATGGATTTCGGCGACATGCCGTCCGGCATCCATATGCCCATCTGTTTGTTTGTTTTTTCGCTGAAATAGGTGGTGATTTTCCGGGTGTGGTTCCACCGGGCGATTTTCCGGGTAGCCAGATTGTCTTCGTCGATAATGGCAAACACCTTGTATTTACCGGCCCGGGCCGTCAATCCTTCCAGCAGTCGGCGCCCCACACCCAGAGACCGGTACTCGGGCCGCACCGAGGTATAGCCTCGTTCCACACATCCGGAAAAGTCCAGACCAGCGGCTTTTTTCAGCCGATGAATCAACGCTTTTCTGGGATGCTTGAGACAGGAACATCCCACCATCTTTTTGTTTTCCAGTGCATAACCGATGAGAAACGCATTTTCAAGATTGGACCGGACATGGGTGGAATCCACCGATCCGCCGGCGATCACCATGGCACAGACCTGGTCCAGGTATCCCGGCGGCAGATCCCCCGGAGACACGAAATAAAAACCGATATCGTTGCCCAGAACGATTCGAGCACCCTGGCCCCACCGGAGCCGGGCCAGATGGGATGCCGGGTATCGGGCCAGACAAGACAGAATCTCTTCGGGTCCTGAAAGGGTCTGCCAGAAAGGAATGCCCGGCAGGGGATCGATCTTGTCATAGGCATGAGACATTGCCGACAACTGTGAACGGTCATTGGGCAACTCAAAGGAATGCACCACATGGGGTTGGTTCAGAATGTAGAGCACCGGGATGGTGTCAATGCCGTTGTCAAACAGATCCTGCCCGGAAACATGGTTCCATATACCGGCTTTTGCCGCCTGCCACCACAGGTCGGTTGGCATGGATGACCGATCTTTCGGGCACTGCCACTGAATGAGTTTCACCCCTTTATTCACCCATTGCGCCATATGATGATCCGTCTGCTTTGGCATCCATTCACCTGTCTGCGATCTTGTTCGCTCTTTGATTTTTTGGGAATATCATCCACGGATTGCCTGTCTTTGTCAACCTGTGGTCAGAAATATCGCCCTTGTCCGGGTTCATACGCCTGGATTCATTTTTCGATTGACAAACAATATCAGAATTTATAATATTACGAGTTCTTTAGCAGGATTTTAAAAAAAATCGATAAACCGTGGCAAGAAGCATTGATTTGATAAGGAGAGTGTAACCATGTACGCAGTGATCAGAACCGGCGGTAAGCAATACAAGGTTCAGGAGGACCAGATCCTGAAGGTTGAGAAACTGGCGGGAACCGAAGGTTCGGAAATTGAATTCAACGATGTGCTCCTGTACTCGGACGGAGAAACCATCACTTTAGGCGATCCAGTGGTGGAAAATGCCGTGGTCCGGGCCCATGTCGTGGAACAGGGCCGGGACAGAAAACAGCTGGTTTTCAAATACAAGCGGCGGAAAGGGTACCGAAAAATGCAGGGCCACCGGCAGCAGTACACCCAGATTAAGATTGCCTCCATATCCGTGTAAGCAAAATACAAAAAAGGGGATTGACACATGTCACATAAAAAAGCAGCCGGCAGTTCAAAAAACGGCCGGGATTCAAACGCGCAGCGCCGGGGCGTGAAAAAATTCGGCGGACAGGCTGTTTCAGCCGGCAACATCATTGTCCGGCAGGTGGGTACCAGAATCCATCCGGGAAGCAATGTGGGGATGGGCAGGGACTATACCCTGTTTGCCATGATCGATGGCGTGGTGACCTTTGAACGAAAAGGCCGTGACCATAAAAAAGTCAGTGTTTATGCCGCGTGAAATTTGTTGATGAAGCAGTGATCACCATTCAGTCCGGTGACGGGGGCCCGGGATGCACGTCTTTCCGAAGAGAGCGTTTCATTGAACGGGGCGGACCGGACGGCGGGGACGGCGGCGACGGTGGCCATGTCATCGTAAAAGTGGATCCGGGAAAACGGACCCTGTATGATTTTCACCGCCAGAAAATACACCGGGCACAAAAGGGCGCGCAGGGAATGGGCCGCCAGAAACACGGCAAAAACGGCAGTCACTGTTATATCAACCTGCCGCCGGGGACCCTGGTCCGGGATGCCGATACAAACCTTTCCATTGTCGATCTTATCCGGGATGGGGATGAATACGTCATCGCCGAAGGCGGAAAAGGCGGGCGTGGAAACAAACGGTTTGCCACATCCACCAACCGGGCCCCCCGCTATTCCCAGCCCGGACTTCCGGGTGTCGAGCGCAGACTCAAGCTTGAACTGAAGCTTCTGGCGGACGTGGGCATCGTGGGCCTGCCCAATGCCGGAAAATCCACCCTTATTGCCGCCATGTCCGCGGCCCGACCGAAAATCGGGGCTTATCCGTTCACCACCCTGACCCCGACCCTGGGCATGGTCACGCCCCCTTTTGGGGAACCGTTTGCCGTTGCCGACATTCCAGGGCTCATTGAAGGGGCCCACCAGGGAACCGGACTGGGGATCAAGTTTCTCAAACATATCGAGCGGACCGGTATCCTGATCCATCTGATCGATGCCGGTGCCATCGATCCCGGGGATCCCCTGGTGAATTTCACCGTCGTCAACCGGGAACTGGATCTCTACAGCCGCGCTCTGGCAGACAAAACCAGGATTATCGTGCTCAACAAAAGCGATCTGGCCGGCACCGACCACCGGATGGCCAGTTTCTGTCAGGCGGTGCCGGATCTTGAGGTACACCCCCTTTCAGCGGCCACCGGACAGGGGGTTGACAAGCTGATCACATTGCTGGCATCCCGCCTTCAAAAAGAGTGATTCAATGAAAGCCGGGCTTTTTGGCGGCACATTCAACCCGCTTCACATGGCACATATCCGGATTGCCGAGCATGTCCAACAACAACTGGCACTGGACACCCTATTTTTTTTCCCTTCCGCCACCCCGCCCCATAAACCCGGAGTCGATCTGGCACCGGCAAAAGACCGGTATGACATGGTGGTCAAAAGCCTGGAACATAAAAAAGGGCTGGTACCGTCCGACATTGAACTCACCCGCAAAGGTCCGTCCTTTACCATAGACACGGTCCATGCCTTCAAGCGACAATACAAAGAATCGGACCGGTTTTATCTGCTCATGGGATCGGATGCGTTTTTTGACACCCCGACCTGGAAACGTAAAACAGCGATTTTTGCAGCGGTTTCCATCGTTGTCATGCCCAGGCAGGGAAGCACTTCAGCCCCGGATATCCGATCCTTTCTTGACGAACATATCGCAAAAGGATACACATGGCATCAGAGGAGACAACAATTCGTACATGACAGACTGCAGCCGGTCCGCATCTGCCCTGTCCCCCGAATTGACATATCCTCCACTTTGATACGCAACCGGGTGAAACAGCACCTTTCCATCAAGGAACTGGTTCCGTCACCGGTGGAAAAAATTATCCGTGAAAGGAATTTATATTTATGACAGATCCTTCAGACGCACTGACCCCTTACCTGACTGTGGTTTTCAGCCGGAAACCCCGATCGGTCACTGCCATCGATGTCCGGTCATTGACCTCCTATACCGACACGCTGATCATTGTCGAGGCCGGCTCCCACCGCCAGGTCACCTCTCTGGCCGAACATGTCGTCACCGGGTTGAAGTCACAAAAAATCAAGTCCCTGGGGACCGAAGGGCTCAAGGAAGGAGAATGGGCTTTGCTGGATTACGGCAGCCTGATCATTCATATATTTGAAACCCGGGCCAAAGCGTTTTACGACCTGGAGGGTTTGTGGAGCGACGCACCCCGCCTGGATCTGTCTGAATTCGAACCTTTCGCACCGACACCCGGAAAAACATCATGACACGGCGGCCGGAGACCGGCACGCCTCTGATAAATGGATGAATACAAAGGCATCGCGATGATGGAAGTGATTACAGACTATATCACCGGAAATGAGATCCACCTGGTCGGACCTGAAATCAGCCGGCAGAATTTTGAAAAATTACTGGTGGAAACCAAAGGGTACAGAAAACAGGATATCCATGTGAACAAGCCCTTGACCGTTCAGTTCAAAGGAAAAGATTATGTATCTTCCATCGACCTGGTGGTCTGTGTAGAAGATCGGGCCGTCATGGCCGTAACCTGTGTGGCCGGCTCCATCGGCTCATACGAAAGAGAAATTCTGGCAGGGGCCCGGCTGGTCGGAAATTATCAGATTCCTTTTGCCGTGTCCACGGATGCCAAAGATGCGGTGGTCATGGACACGTTGTCGGGCAAAACCCTGGGAAAGGGTCTGGCAGCCGTGCCCTCCCGGGAACAGATGAAAAAAAAACTGCCGGATTTGTTGTTTGAACCGTTCGATGAAACAAGAAAGGAGCGGGAGATGATCATCTACCGCTCCTTTAACATGGAAAAAATCAATCGTTGATTTACTAATTACAGTTCCCGGTTGCAGTGCCTGCAGAGTTTGGCCCGTTTCTTGATAATTTCCGCGCAAAACGGACATTCTCTTGTAAAATGACGCTCATGGAGCTGGGTAATGGCGGCTTTCACCCCGTTATCCAGCACCGGCGTGGGAAATTTATGGTTGATCAGCGGCTCGATGGCTTCCACACCCCCGAGTTCTCCCACCATTTCTGCGGCCTTGAGCCGGGCACGGCCGGGAACCACCGGATCCAGCAGCATTTTTAAAATTTCGTCCCAGTCCTTTGACATATAATAATCGGTAAGGATGGAAAACGCCTGTTTGTTTTTTTCCTTGAGCTCGTTGTTGCGAATCATTGCTTCGTCATCCAGTTTACCGCCGGTCGCACCGACCGGGCTGAACACGGGCATGTATTCGAAATTTTTCTGCCCCGGCTCATTGATGCACCGGTATGAGGCCGGTGCTTCCATGGTGTCCTTAAGATGATCCCATCCCTTACGATAGGAAGGGCAGTCATCATTGAAACACACAAACAGATACGGGGTCCCCCATCCGAGTCCATCGGAAAAATTGATGGGCGGCACTTCCCACAGAACCATCTCTTCATTGCAATGGGGGCATGCCGGTTTCTCCAACTGGATGTATTTGTCCAGCAGTTCTTCTTTTGTTTCAAATGCCATTATTTACATCTCCTTATGAATGTCTGACGGCTTCAGGCATTCAAAATAATCAGCCCCCTGCCTTTGTCAATCATGGATCAGTCGATCACTGCCAGGACATCGTCCTTGGCCACGGCATCTCCCATGTCAAAATGAATGGCGGAAACGGTTCCGGCTTTCGGGGCCGGCAGGGCATTTTCCATTTTCATGGCCTCGATGACCACCACGGCTTCCCCCTCTTCCACCGTATCCCCCACCTGTTTTTCATACCGGATCACCATGCCGGGCATGGGTGCTTTGATCGGGGTACCGGTGTCCTGCCCCGAAACGGTTTTTGCCGCATCCTGACTGGCGGGGGACGGTTCCGGTTTGACCGCTGCCGGGGTTTCAGGCCCGGCCGGAGCGGCCCCGGCCCCTGACGTCCGGGAGGAAGCCGAGGCGCCGCCAGCCGGTGTCACATGGGAGATCACAGACTCCCCTCCCTGCTCTTCCACACCGACTTCAAAGCAGTCTTCATCCACGAACACTTTGAATATCCGGGTATTTTCGGTTTTTTCAAAACAGGGTTTTTCCACCAACTCTCCGGCTTTGGCCTTTTTGATCAATGCATCCTGTTTTTTCACATCATCCAGGGTCACGGGTTTCAGGGCATCGGGTATTTCTTCCAACCCGTATTTCTGCTTGAGAAATTTTTTGCCGGTAACAGGAAACAGGGCATACAGCAGCAGATCTTCATCGTCTTTGGCCAAGTCCCCGATCTCCTGTTTCGCTTTTTCCAGCTCCGGTTCCAACACCCGGGCCGGCCGGCAGGTAATGGGTTCTTCTCCTCTGGCATACCCTTTCAACGCTTTTTTCTGAACTTCCGGATCAATGGGCACCGATGTCTTGCCATACAGGCCATAACACAAATCCCTGACCTGGCCGGAGATCATCTTGTATCGCTCTTCTTTGGTATCGAACAGCACATTGTTCACGGTCTGGGTGCCCACGATCTGGCTGGTGGGCGTCACCAGAGGAACCTGGCCCAGTTCTTTTCTGACCCGGGGCAGTTCCCTGTATACCCGGTCGATCTTGTCCAGAGAATCCATCTCCCGCAGCTGGTTCACCAGATTGGACAGCATTCCGCCGGGCGTCTGGTGCAGCAGCACATTGATATCGATCAAAGACACCTTGGTGTCATCGAGCAGGTGCTTGTATTTGGGCATCACCTCTTTTTCCAGGATCTCGTTGATGTCAGCCAGGGCCTTGATATCGAACCCGGTATCCCGGCTGGTGCCCAGAAGCGCCATGACCAGCGGCTCCAGGGCCGCATGGGACGTCCGGTACGCATAGGGCGTCACACACGTGTCAATGATATCCACCCCGGCTTCCACCGCCTTGAGATGGGTCATGGGAGACATGCCCGAGGTGAAATGGCTGTGCAGGTGAATCAATGGTTTGACACTGGCTTTCAGGGCCTTGACCAGCTCGTAGGCATCGTAGGGCGCCATCAGTCCGGCCAT
>JAABUD010000228.1 GCA_011389555.1 Desulfotignum sp.
CCGGCGAACACGCACTGCCGGTTGATCAGATCCGCCCGTTTCTGTTTGAAATCTTTGGGCGCTTTCATCACAAACTCATTGAAAAACGGCCGGTCAAACACCGGTTCAAACCCGGCATCCGTGAGAACGGATTTCAGGTACACCGCCTTGTCATGGTTGAGCTGGGCGATCTCCCGGATTCCGATCTTGCCGATGGTGGACAGGTACATGGCCGCGGTCATGGCATTGAGCCCGTTGTTGGAACAGATGTTGGACGAGGCTTTTTCCCGCCGGATATGCTGTTCTCTGGTGGACAGGGTGAGCACATACCCGTCCTCACCGTTGCGGTCTTGGGTGCGGCCCACGAGACGTCCGGGCAGATCCCGCATCAGTTTGGATGTGCCGGCCAGCAAGCCTAAGCCGGGTCCGCCAAAACTTTTGGAAATCCCTAAGCTCTGGCCTTCGCCGGCCACCAGGTCAGCGCCGAACGAGCCGGGTTTTTTCAAAAGCCCCCAGGCCAGGGCTTCGGTGAACGAGGTGATGAACAGGCATTTTTTGTCGTCCGCGATTTTCCTGAACCCGGCCAGGTCTTCGATGTGTCCGAAAAAGTTGGGGGACTGGACGGCCAGGCCGGCAATGCCGTCCATGGCTTCCAGAGCGGCGATGTCCGTGAGGCCGTCTTTGGTATGGGGGATCAGCACCATTTCATACCCCGTGGGTTTGAGATAGGTGTCAATGACCTGCCGGTGGCTGGGATGCACCAGATCGGACACGGCGATCTTGTCGGCTTTCCGGTTTTTACGCAACGCGATCAACGCGCATTCCGCCAGGGCCGTGCCGCAGTCGTAATGGGACGCGGTGGCAATGTCCATGCCCAGCAGATCCGTGACCATGGTCTGGTATTCGTAAATGCCCTGAAGGGTCCCCTGGCTGACTTCGGGCTGGTACGGGGTGTAGGCCGTGGCAAATTCCGATCGGGACACCAGATAGGGAATGAGGGCCGGAATATAATGATCGTAGCTGCCGGCCCCGATCAGGCAGGTGTAGCCTTTGCAGGCGATGTTTTGTGAAGCCAGCTGCTCCATGTGGTCGTTGAGTTCCCACTCGCTCACGGGCTCCGGCAGGTTCAGGCCGTCTTTGACTTTGACGGCATCCGGAATGGTTTTGAACAGGTCATCCTGAGAGCTGCATCCGGCAACGGCCAGCATCTTCTGGATATCTTCCTGTGTATGAGGCAGATAACGCATAAAATTTATCCTTTCAACATCTCAAGGTATGCGGCTTTGTCCATCAACGCATCCATTTCAGAAAGGTCGGAGGCGTTGATTTTGATGATCCATCCACTCTGATAGCAGTCCTCGTTCACTTTTTCCGGTGCATCTTCCAGTTCTTGGTTGACTGCCGCGATCTCGCCGGAAACGGGCATGTACATCTCAGAGACGGCCTTGACCGATTCCACAGACCCGAACTCATCTTCCGCGGAAAAGGTGTCGCCCTCCTGGGGCATCTCCACAAACACGATTTCTCCGAGCTGATCCTGGGCATAGTCGTTGATGCCGATGGTGACGGTGTCTCCTTCGGCTTTGGCCCATTCGTGGTCTTTGGTGTATTTGACGTCTTCGGGTAAATTCAGTTCATTGATGTCTTTCATAGCAGCCTCCTTTTTAATTTAGATAAAATGACTCAGTTTTTTCCTGGCGGTTCTGTCCGGCCGGATGTCTGTTACAATGGTCACGCCGATGGAACGTTTGCCTTCTTTGAGAGTGAGTTTTGTACCGGGTTCCAGCTGTTTTGCGACCATGACAAAGCCGCAGGCAATGCCTTTGATCTTGATGTTTTCCGGCAGATCCGGGGTGTTGATGCTCACGATGCGGCCGTCATGCCAGGTGATGCCCATGTCCGTGGCACAGGTGAGCACATGCCCGATCTGTTCCTGGTTTATGTCAAACACGCCCGTGGTTTCACCGGCCGCCACTTTTCTCAAGCTGTCTCCTGCAAACGGGAACACATACATGTCATTTTTTTCAGGAACCAGGGCCTCGGCCCCCAGAAACTCCTTGGTGAATCCGGAGCGGTCCGAATTACAGGGCAACGCAAAGTCCCAGGGATGATTCATGAATTTGAAATGACCGATATCCTGGTGGGACAGGGGCAGACCGGCCCCGGCCCTCAGGGAGTCCCGGGCGCCTAAACCGCAGGCGGTGATCCCGAAGGATTCGCCGGCCGCCAGAACTGCTTTCCACAGATCCTCAACGGCATCCGGGACAATGAAAATTTCAAATCCGAACTCACCGGTGTACCCGGACCGGGACAGCAGCATGGGGGTGCCGTTCTGCAGTTTTACCGCATCCGCTTTTGAATGATTCGGATCAAAATGACCTTTGAATGAAAAATAAGGCATCTTGTCAAACACCTGATCCGGTGACTGAATCAGCCTGGCCAGAATCCGGGCCGCATCGGCTCCCTGGATATCCATTTTGGCCACTTTGTCGGTCAGGTCTGTGACACTGACCTTTCGATCTTTTTTACAACCGGACAGATGCCGGGCGATATCCCCTCCCATGCCGGCATTGACGCAGATCATATAGCTGGTATCCGAGAATTTGTACACGATGGCGTCATCCAGGCAATGGCCTTTTTCATTCAAAAATGCGCCGTACACACACCGGCCGACCGCCAGGGGGGCCAGGTCTCTTGTAAAACAATAATTGAGCAGAGAAAACGCATCCGGCCCCTCCACATTGACACAGGCCATATGGCTGGTATCAAATATGCCGGCAGACTTCAGCACGGCCAGATGTTCGTTTTTGACTCCGGTATCATACCAAAGCGGCATGTCATATCCACCGAAGTCCGCCATGTTGGCACCGGCATCCAGGTGCCATTGGTGCAATGGTGTGGTTTTCATAGCAATGACCTTATACATGTAAAGATTAAAAAATATAGGGAACCTTTAAATTGTATGATTTGTATACAACAAAGGTTTCCACGGACCGCACACCGTTGATTTTTGCGATCTCCTCGGTATAAAACTCCAGGAGGCCGAATCCTTTCTTGAACATGACCATGATCAGCAGATCAAACCGCCCGGTGACCACATTGGTGTGGATGACCCCTCGAAGCCGGCTGATCTCCGCGCCCTTGTCCACCAGATTCATCTCCGACAATTTGATGCCGATGATCACCACCCGGTGGCCGGGGAGCATGTCAGGATCCACCAGACCGCAGATCTCCAGTATGCCTTCTTCCTGCAGTTTGTTCACCCTGGACCGGACCGTGTTTTCCGTGATTTCGAGCTTGGCCGCAATTTTCTTGAAAGATTTTTTTCCCTGTTTGAGTTCCCTGATGATGTCGATATTTGTCTGATCTATTTTCATTCCACCTCTTTTATGCTGGAAAAAATGAGGAAACCATAAATTAAATTTGTTTAATTTTCTTGAAAATTAAACCAGACTAATGATAATGTCAAATAAATTTTAAAAAATTTGTGAAAAATGAAATTAATAAAAGATAAATTAACAGATTTTCTATGAAAGGAGAAGTCATGACCATGAAAATCGTGGTGATCGGCGGGGGACCCGGGGGATATGTGGCTGCGTTGCGGGCCGCGACCCTTGGGGCGGATGTCACGCTGATCGAAAAAGAAAACCTGGGCGGTACCTGCCTCAACTGGGGGTGCATCCCTTCCAAAATCATGAAACATACCGCAGATATTCTTCAGCACGCACAAAACGCATCAGATTTTGGAATACAAATCGATGGCCCGGTTCTGCCGGACATGGCCGGACTCATGGCCCGGAAAAACAAGATCCTGACATCCCAGCGGGCCGGCATCGCCGGACTTCTCAAGGCAAGGAAGGTCGACGTAATCCATGGCTGTGCCCGCATCACCGGCCGGGGGGCAGTGGCGGTGACAGCCCAGGATGGAACAGCAAAGACCTTGAACTGGGACAAACTCATCATTGCCACCGGGACCCGACCCATGAATGTGCCGGATTTTTTGTTTGACGGTAAAAAAGTGCTGTCTTCCAATGATATCCTGGTTCTGGACCATCTTCCTGAATCCATGACCATTGTGGGCGGCGGCGTGATCGGATGCGAATTCGCAGGGATTTTCAAGGCTCTGGGCACCCAGGTGACCATCGTGGAAGCCATGTCCCGGCTGTTGCCGTTGCCGTCCGTGGATACAGCCATGTCCAGACTGCTGCTCAGAGAGATGAAAAAACAGAAAATCTCGGTATTCTGCGACACCGTGGTCACGGCCTGTGACACGTCCGGCAGCGGCTGCCGGATATCTCTGGCCAAAAGCCCGTTCACGGACAACCCCAAAGCCAAAGATCCCAAAACCGACACCCTTTCCTCGGATCTCATGGCCGTATGCATCGGCCGGACCCCGCTGTCCACGGACCTGGGGCTGGATACCATCGGTCTGGATACGGTCGGGCCCGGATGGATTGATGTGAATGACAGAATGGAAACGGCTGTGGAAAACGTGTATGCCATCGGCGATATTCTGGGACCCTCCCGGGTGATGCTGGCCCATGTGGCGTCCCATGAAGGTCTGGTGGCGGCCGGCAATGCCATGGGAGAAAATGAAACCATGGGGTATGATGCCGTGCCCGGGGCGATTTTTACCATGCCGGAGATCGGGACTGTGGGATTGAGCGAGGATGACGCCCGGAAAAAAGGCCTGGATGTCGACACGGCATCCGTGAATTTCCGGGTCCTGGGCAAAGCCCATGCCATTGATGAAATTGCCGGAGAAGCCAAAATGATCGTGGACAAATCCTCGGGCCGGGTCCTGGGAATGCATCTCATCGGTCCCCATGCCACGGATCTGATTGCCGAAGCCACTTTGGCCATTGAAAAAGGGCTGACGGCCACAGACATCGCCCACACCATCCATGCCCATCCCACCCTGGCGGAAATCATGGGAGAAGTGGCGGCCAAAGCCACGGGCATGCCGCTGCACGGGTAAGAATCTGCTGCATCAATACCTGCCGGGACTGGCGCTTGTACAGACGTTCAGCCCGGCAGTGATTTTCCATCGGTAAAATTTTGTTTTTGACGTATCCATTGTGTGATAAAGTAAAAATGCCCATCATGTAAAGGATGGTATGTACACTTTAGCGTAAGGGAAAACAGCGTTGATGATCGAATTTTTTGATATCCGTACACTTTTGCTGGTTTTTGGAGGAACCCTGCTGGTATCGGCTGTTTCCATGGCCTGCTACACATTCAACCGTAAAATTTATGGTAATTTTCGTCTATGGACTTTAGGGATGGGATCACTTTCCCTCGGGTTTCTGCTGATCAGTTTTCGGGATCTGATACCGGACCTGTTCAGCATCGTGCTGGCCAATATATTGGTTTTTTCAGCGGTTTTTTTAACTTACATGGGGTTCACACATCTGAGCGCACGACCGGTTAAAACCGGAAAGCATCTGGCATTTGTCGCTTTGTTGACACTGGTTGTCGTTCCTTTTTTTACCTATTGGGTCCCCAGTGTCGATGCCCGCATCGTCATCAGTTCCTTTTATGCGCTGATTTATCTCGGGTTGATTTTTCGTGTATTTATATTCCAGATCCAGGCGGCCCGGTTTTTCCGGGACAATCTTTCGCTTGGCATATCCCTGATATTGCTGTTTGTGCTATTTTTTGCCCGGGGGATCTATCACCTGGTTTCCGGAACTACCTTTGACAGTTTCATGGAAAATGCCCCGTTCCATGAGTTGATTTTATTCAGCCTCATACTGGTGCAGATTGCCTTTGTGATGGGCCTGATGCAGCTCAATTCCCAGCTGCTGGAACACGATCTGCTTGAAAAGGAACGACGGCTGAAGAAAAATCAAAAACAGTACCGCCAACTGGTGGAAGAATCTCTGCAGGGCCTGGTGATCGCCAGAGATGATCCCACACGGCTGGTGTTTGTCAGTTCGCCCATGGCAAAGATTTCCGGATATACACCGTCTGAACTTACAAATTTCACACCGGAACAAATCATGGATATCCTTCACCCGGAGGACCGGGAGCCGTTTTTCAACAATTTTAAAAACCGACTGGCCGGTAAGGAGGTCTCTCCTGTTCAGCAATACCGGATTCGTCATAAAACAAAAGGGTACCGGTGGGTGGAAACCTACACAGCGCTGATTGACTTCGATGGTCAGCCCGCGGTTCATTCTCATTTTCTGGACATCACCCAGAAAAAACAGGCAGAAGATATCAACGCCGCCATGTTCAAAATCCTGGGCGCCGTCACCACGGCCCGGGATCTGAACGATCTGTTTCAGACCATTCATGAATCATTGTCCCCGATCATCGATGTGACCAATTTCTTCATCGCACTCAAGGATCCCCAAACCGCTGATCTGTATTTTCCATATCATGTGGACACCACAGATGATAATTTTTCTTCCATTCCATTTGAAGAGGCAGAAAACAGTTCATTGACCGGCCTGGTTTTTTCAAAAAAAGAACCGGTTCTGATGAACCGGGATGAACTTCAGAAATTACAGAAAAAAAACAGAATATGGGGCCCTTTGGCGGTCATCTGGATGGGGGTTCCGTTGATGGTCAAGGACAATGTGATCGGTGTGGTGGCGGTACAAAGCTACACCGACCCAAACCTGTATGGCATCAAGGATCTGGAGGTGCTGTCGGCCGTGTCCCATCAGATGGCCCTGGCCATTGAACGAAAACAGGCCCAGGATGCCTTGATGGAAAGTGAACAGAGATTCCGGCATCTGTTTTCCCATGCCCCGTCCGGTATCTGCGTGGTGGATCTTGAAAACAACCGGTTTATCCGGGTCAATGAAATCACCTGCAAATTCTCCGGATATACCCGGGGGGAACTCATGGAGATGAGCCCATTGGCGTTTTTCACAAAAGAAAGCCGGGAACGATTCAAGGGTCGGATCGCCAGGCTGACTGCAGGTGAAAAAGATACAAAAAACATCGAATATGATCTGATCACCCAAAAAGGGAAACAATTGACGGTGGCCGTGACCCTGGACGTTGCCCATGACGATGAAAAAATGAAGCGTACTCTGGTGGTCATTCATGATATCTCCTGGCAAAAAAAGATTGAAAAAGAAAAAATCAAGGCCCAGAAGCTGTTGGGTGAACAGCAGAAGCTGGCCTTGATCGGGCAGGTGGCCGGAAAAATGGCCCATGATTTCAACAATATCCTCGGGGTGATCATGGGCAATATCGAATTGATGCTCATGGATCACGATAATCCTGAGACACGGAAAATTCTGAAAAGAATACTGGATCATACGGAAAAAGGACAGCATCTGACCCGGAACCTGATCGCGTTTGCCAAAAATCAGGAGCCCAGACAGAAATATTTATCGCTCAATGAAAAGATCGACCTGGCCCTGGCATTGATGAAAAAAGACCTGAATGGCATCCACATCCATCGGATTTTTACCCCGGATCTGCCGGAAATACTGGCAGATCCGGGCATGATCGAACACGCCTTGATCAATTTGCTGCAAAATGCCATTCATGCCCTTTCAAAAAAAGAAAAACCCGAGATCTCTGTTCATACATTTATTCATGATTCCCGCATCTGTCTGGAAATCAAAGACAATGGCTGCGGTATTCCTGAATCGCATATCAATGATATTTTCACACCGTCCTTCACCCTGAAAGGCGGGAACGATGTGATCGGTGCCTATGTTTCCGGCATCAAAGGCACGGGGTACGGCATGTCCAATATCCAGAAATATGTGCACCAGCATAAAGGAACCATTGAGGTGACATCGACTCTGAATCAGGGAACCTGTGTGCGGATCTGTTTTCCGGTGATCGAAAAACAGTTGAGTACCGAAGAAAAGAAAAAAATAGCTTTGACCATCACCCGGACGGGCCGGCGGATTCTTTTGGTGGAAGATGAACCGGATATTTCCGATGTCCAGCACCGGGTCCTGTCCCAGGTCCCCTGTCACCATCAGGTGGATGTCACGGCGGACGGCAGAAAGGCCATGGACTTGTTTGACCGGAAACGCTATGACCTGATCAGTCTGGATTACATGCTTTGTGGTCCGGAGAACGGAATGGATGTGTATCGTCACATCCGCAGTTCAAATTCGTCTGTGCCAGTGCTGTTCGTATCAGGCAACATTGAATTCATCGAAGCCATCAAACCATTGATGGAAAAAGACCGGTATCTGGACCATCTGTCCAAACCCTGCCGCATGGGGGCATACCTGGAACAGATCAACCAGATGCTGGCCGGATAAAATCAAGCCCCGAGATACGCTTTTTTCACTTCCGGATTGTCCAGCAGTTCATCACTGGGCCCTTCCAGCACCAGGGAACCGTTTTCGATGACATACCCCCGCTGGGCGAATTTCAGGGCCAGCCGGGCGTTCTGTTCCACCAGCAGTATGGTGGTGCCCAGTTTGTTGATCTCCCTCAAGGCATCAAACATGTCCAGCATGAGCAGGGGTGCCAGTCCCATGGAGGGTTCATCCAGAAGCATCATCTGGTGGCCGGACATATACCCTCTGCCAACGGCCAGCATCTGCTGCTCACCGCCGGACAGGGTGCCTGCCAGCTGGTGGCGGCGTTCTTCCAGCCGGGGAAACAGGTCAAACACCCATTTTCGGTCCGCTTCCATCTGGTCCTTGTCTTTTCTGGCAAAGCACGCCAGGGTCAGGTTTTCCGTCACGGTGAGGTTGCCGAAAATACGGCGGCCTTCCGGCACATGGGAGATCCCCAGTTTTGCCA
>JAABUD010000229.1 GCA_011389555.1 Desulfotignum sp.
TTTTCCCTGACCCGGTTTTCCTGTTCCCGGCAGGCACGAGAGTTGAAAAACGCACCGAACAGCCCATAGTCCAGCTGCGAATAATGGGCCATGCGGATATGGTCCACCACATTCATGTGCCGCCACAACGCCAGGTTCTGGAATGTTCTGCCCAGACCCATGGCGGCAATCTGATTGGTTTCCAGACCTTTGATGTTTTTTTTTTCCAGCAGGATCTCCCCTTCAGTGGGGGTGTACACCCCTGTGATCAGGTTGAAAATAGTGGTTTTTCCGGCCCCGTTGGGGCCGATGAGACCGAAAATCTGTCTGGGTGCAATGTTCAGGTTATAGTTATGAACAGCCCGCAGCCCGCCGAAAAAATGGGTCATGTTTTCAACATGCAGCAGTGCGGTCATGGGGACACTCCTTGTTGGCGTTTGTGTTTGGCTTCCAGCAGTTTTTTTGCATTGATTTCCGTAAAAGAGATCAGCCCATAGGGCCGGAATATCATGACAAAGATCAGAATCAATGGAATGATGATCCATTTGAACAGTTCCAGGGGACGCAGGGCCTCTCCCAGCACATTGATACTCACCGCCCCCACAATGGAGCCCACAATGGAGTTGAGCCCGCCAAAGTATACCATGGCGAGAATTTCCGCCAGGCGGTTGATGCTGAACATGCCCGGGTTGATATAGGTGAGCACATGGGCGAAAAGTCCCCCGGCAATCCCGGCCCAGAAAGCACCGAACATAAAGGCGGTCATTTTGGTTTTCCGGGTTTTAACCGTCATGGATTCCGCTGCTGCTTCATCATCTCTCACCGTGTTCAATGCCTTGCCCAGAATCGAGGTGACAAAATTGTGGATGACCCAGATGCACAGCAGGGTCCAGAAGAAAATGACGGGCAGGGGGGCAAGATCCGGCTGGCCCCCCATACCCCTGGCACCGCCGATGAAGTTCAGGTTTTCAACTGCAGACTTGACAATAAACATGAATGCCAGGGAGATAATGGCCAGGTAATCCCCCCGAGTGCGGAAAGAGGGAATGGCCACGGCCAGTGAGCCGATGGCGGCGGCAGCACCCCCCACCACCAGTACCAGCGGGAACAGATAGGGTCCCAGGGCCGGCGGCAGCAGGGCCGTGCCGAAAATTTTGTCATTGGTGAACAGTACCAGAGTCAGAATGGAAGACACATATGCGCCTAAGGCCATGAACCCGGGATGGGAGCAGGAAAATTCCCCCTGGTACCCGTTGATGACATTGACACTCACCGTAAGGATAATGGAAACAAGGGTGAGTTTGACCACCAGGACCCGGTAGTCGTTAATGCCTGCCCACAAATGGAGAATGGCATAAAAACAGACCAGGTGGATGACCGCGGAAAGCCACAAAGGCAGTTTTTCCAGCAGGGCGGCCCCGGGATTGGTGAAAACAGAGGAAAGCTTTGCCACCAGCAGTACCGGAATCACGTATACAACCAGGTCATAGGCAAGGGCTCCCGGTATCATCACCGGTTCCTTGAGCATGATCAGCGCCCCGAACAGCACGGGTATTTTGGGCAGACCCAGGTAATAGGAGATATAGTCATACCCCCAGAAATATTCAATCAGCACGGCGGTGAGGATACCCAGAAACCACCCCAGCATGGGTACTGTTGAAAACATTTGTTTGAATTTTTGTAAAATTCCCATTTGACGTTCCTGTGAGTGTCGGATCAAGAAATTAAAGACGCAGCTTGGTGCTGTGTTCCATCCCAAAAAATCCCCTGGGCCTGAAGGTCAGGATGACCAGGATAATGGAATAGGCAATGAAGTCCCGGAGGGTGGAGGGGAAAACCGTGGCCACAAAGATCTCGATGAACCCCAGCAGGTATCCGGCCAGAGCCGCTCCCTTGATGGATCCGCGTCCTCCCAAAATAGCTGCCACAAACGCTTTCCATCCCAGCAGCACCCCCATATAGGGATCCAGGATCGGGTATGCCTGGCCGTAGAGAATCCCGGCCACGGATGCAAGGCCTGCGCCCACGGCAAAGGTCAAAGGCGCAATGATATTGATGGAAACCCCCATGAGGGGAACGGCCAGAAAATCGTAGGACATGGCCCGCATGGCCATGCCCCATTTGGTTTTCTGGATAAAGGCGTGGAGGGCCAGCATGAGCAGCAGGGAGATGATGATGATCATGGCCTTTACATTGGTGATATAGATCCCCCCGATATGGTAGTTGACCTTTTCCATCAACGGTGGAAAGCTTAAGCGCTTGGCACCCAGCATGATCAGGATGGTGGTCTCGAAGATGATGCCGATCATCAGTCCGGTGATGGCGGCAGATGCCCGGGGGGCCTGGCGCAGAGGCCGGTATCCGGCCACTTCCACAAACACCCCGATCCAGGATGCCAGAAACATGGTCACCACCACGGTGGCCAGAAAAATCACCGGCGGGGGCACCAGACCGGTTAAGACCGCCAGAAACACGGTGGCAATGCCGAATCCGATATAGGTGCCCACCATGAAGATATCACCATGGGCAAAGTTGAACAGCATCAATACCCCGTATACCATGGAGTAACCAATGGATATCACGGCATAAAAACTGCCCCGTTGCAGGGCATTGATAATGTTTTGCAGGATATAATTAAAGGATTCTATCAAAGGTTCCATTCACCGACTCCTGTTGAATTGGATCACTGTTGCAGGCTTTTTGGGCCTGCAACAGTTCTAACACAGTTACATGGTTGGGATCGTGACAGATCAGGGGCAGCTGGAGCCGTAGAATTCAAATTCACCCTGGTTGTTAATTTTAACGATGACCGCACATTTGATGGGATCCCCTTCTTCGGTAAAGGTCATTTTGCCGGTGATGCCGTCAAAGTCCTCGATCCGGGTCAACGCATCTCTGACCGCTTCTCTGTCTTTTTCGATGCGGCCGGTGAGTTCACCGGTATTCTGGATGGCCTGCTGTGCCAGCTGCAGGGAATCCCAGGTGAGGGCGGCCACGTCATCAGGGGTATATCCATATGTTTTTTCATACCGGTCAATAAAGGCTTTGGTTGCGCCTTTGGCACCGGCTGCTGCATAATGGGAGGAAAAAAACAGGCCGTAGCAGGCTTCTCCGCACAGTTCAACCAACTCAGCTGATCCCCAGGAATCGGAACCGACTATGGGACCTTCCCAGCCCAGGTCTTTTGCCTGGCGGACAATCAAAGGCACTTCATTGTAATACTGGGGCGTGAACAATACCTGGGCGCCGGATTTAACGATTTTGGTAAGCTGGGAGGAGAAATCCGTGTCCTTGGTGGTAAAACTTTCATAGGCCACCACACTGTCGGCCCCGTGTTTTGCTTCCCAGGCCTCTTTGAACACTTCCGCCAGTCCCTTGGGATAGTCGGATGCCACATCATAGAGAACCGCTGCTTTTGTGAATCCGAACTCATCCGTGATAAAATTGGCCACCACCGGTCCCTGGAAGGGATCCAGAAAACAGCCCCGGAAGACATAGGGCCGGTCCAGGGTGGTGTCGGGATTGGTGGACCAGGGGCTGATCATCACGGTTTTGTATTTGTTGGCCACCTCTCCTGCAGGCACGGCCTGTTTGGAGGACTGCGGTCCGACAATGGCCAGCACATCATCCTGGGAAATCATCTTGGTGTTGGCCTTGACAGCGGATTCCGCCTTGGACTCATTGTCCTCGATAACCAGTTCCACTTCGTATTTTTTACCACCCACTTCCAGACCGCCGGCTTTTTCGATATCTTCCAGCCACATCTGGGCCGCATACTTGGTACCTTCACCCACCTTGGGGATATCCCCTGTCATCGGGGCATTGATGCCGATTTTGATAATGGTTTTTCTGGCACCCAAGGCCAGAGAAGAGAACATCATGGCCGTGCAAAAGGCCACCACCGTTAGAACAGCAATTTTTCTCATAGTACCTCCTGAGTCTTAAAAAAAATGGGTTAACGATTCATTGATCCCAGGTTGTGAAAAAACGGAACCAATTCATCACCGGGGAAAACATACATAAACTCTATATGTAAAATTCCGGGTGAAGTAAAGAAATAATATGGATATCTGTCAAAGAATTTTTCATGTGTATCCGGTTGATTTTATCGGGTTGCTTTACCAATCAATTAATATTATAACGCTCGAATTGTGAATTCTGTAATCCTGTCAATCAAAAAATGGAAAATCAATATTTTCGATGACCCACGGCAGGCGAACCATAATGTAAGGAAAACCGATGAAAAATACCTCGATACGCAGTACGGGGATGTATGTCCCCCCCCATGTGGTGACCAATCACGATCTTGAAAAAATCATGGATACCTCGGATGAATGGATCCGTCAGCGAACCGGTATCGAGCAGCGGTACTGGATCGATGAAGATTGCGGCGCGTCGGATTTAGGCGCGGAAGCCGCACGGATGGCACTGGATGATGCCGGGTGGCAGGCCGAAGAACTGGATTTTATTATTTTTGCCACATTGAGCCCGGATATCATGTTTCCGGGTTCCGGGTGCCTGATGGCAGCCAGACTGGGCCTGGATAAAACACCGGTACTGGATATCCGTCAGCAGTGCACCGGTTTTTTATATGGTCTGGCCACAGCGGACGCCTATATCAAGTCCGGGCTGGCCAACCGGATTCTGCTGGTGGGCGGGGAAGTGCATTCATCCGGACTGGATAAAACCACCCGGGGACGGGATGTGACCGTGATATTCGGGGACGGGGCCGCAGCCGTCTGTCTGGAAGGGGTAGACACGGATGACAACGTGGGACTGCTGGCATCGGCTTTGCATGCAGACGGCAATCATGCGGATTCCCTGATGACGGAACTGCCGGCATCCCGGTTGATGCAGCGCATACCTCCCGGCGTCCCCTTTGATGACCCCCGGTATTATCCGGTCATGGATGGACCGGCGATTTTTAAAAAAGCCGTCAGAATGCTGCCCAAGGTCACCCACGAAGCCCTGGAAAAAGCCAATATTTCCCTGGATGAGATCGATCTGGTGGTACCGCATCAGGCCAACAAGCGGATCAACGAGGCATATGGCCAGTTCATGAAACTGGCGCCGTCCCAAATATTCCATAATATTGAAAAATACGGCAACACCACGGCAGCCAGCATTCCTCTGGCGCTTCACGAGGCCATGGCCCAGGAGCGGGTGGGCAAACCCGGGGACACGGTGCTGTTCCTGGGCCTGGGTGCCGGCCTGACCTGGGGAGCGTCCATTTATCGATTCTTTTAATCGATCCGGCCGTTGAAAAGCGCTTTGAGATAAAATGCCGTGACCGGGTCCGGTGGTGCGCCGCCGGAAGGGGTCCCGGCATTTTTTTCTGCCATCTGCGTGCGAATATCGGATGCCAGTATTTTCCCCAGTTCCACCCCGAACTGGTCAAAGGGATTGATGTTCAGCATAAACCCTTCAAACACGGTCCGGGCTTCATAAAAAGACAACAGCAGCCCCACGCTTTCCGGGGTCAGATCCGGAATCACCACCAGGGAGGAAGGCCGGTTTCCGGAAAACGATCGGGCCGGGTCCTCATGGTCCCGGCCTTCTGCCAGTGCCTGTGTCTGGGCAATGAGGTTGGCCCACAGCTCCTGATGGTTGGAAACCCCCTTGGATTTGGTTTGATCTCCGGTGTATCCCGGTGTGAGCACCCCGATGAATTCCACGGGAAACGCCGGACCCTGGTGGGCCAGCTGGAAAAATGAATGCTGGGCATTGGTGCCCGGCTCTCCGAAAACAATACTGCCGGCCGGGCCGGGCAGGGGCGTGCCGTGAATGTCCACGCCTTTGCCAAGGCTTTCCATGTACACCTGCTGGACATGGGGGGCCAGTTTCGACAGGGCGCTGGAATAGGGAATGATGGCCTGGGCCGTGTATTTCATCACCTGAATGTTCCAGATGCTGATCAACGCGGCGGTAAAAGGAATGTTTTCTTGTACCGGGGCTTCCAGGGCATGGCGGTCCATCCGGGCGCACCCGGAAAGAAACCGTTCAAAGGTGTCATAGCCGAATGCCAGGCTCAAAGGGACCCCGCCCACAGCCGAAGACACGGAATATCGTCCCCCGATGAAATCAAACATGTAAAAACTGGCCAGCACCGGATTGGACGGATCATCCCCGGGGCTGCCCTGGGCTGTGATGGTCACCAGGTGATCTTCCGGACGAAGCTGGTGCCGGTGTAAAAAGGTTTGAACCTGGGCCAGGTTGGCCATGGTTTCCGTGGTGGTAAAGGATTTGGACACAATGATCCACAGACAGGTATCTGGATCGATCCGGGAGAGGATCTGCCCGAAACTGTCGATGTCCACATTGGACAGGAAATGGAGGGTCAGGTGCTGGGTGCTGGGTGCTGGGTGCTGGGTGGATTTCAGTGCTTTGTAAACGAATTCACAGCCCAGGTAGGATCCGCCGATTCCCACGATGACGGCATCCGTGAATTTTTGGTTTCGGGTACCGGTGATACGGCCGGTGTGCACCCCTTGTGAAAAGGTGCGGATGTCTTGGGCCACCGTCTGGATATCATTGAGAATCTGCGGATTTTCCGGTTTCAGACCGGCATCCAGAAACCCCCGGGCAGCGGTATGCAGTGCGGCCCGGTTTTCCGTGGGGTTGACCTTTTTTCCTGCCGCCATGCTGGCAAACATCTTTCTGGCACCGGTATCGCCGGCCAGGGCGTTCAATGTCTGTGTGACAGCGGCATCCAGCCGTTGACGGGAAAAATCATAAAAAAAACCGGGGATGTTCAGGGAAAAATCGGTCAGGCGGCGGGGCTCCCTGATCAGGCGTTTTAAATGAAATGCCGGTGTGTTCATCCGGATAGCGTGGGTTTTCAGGGTGTTGAAACGGTCAGTATCAAACATGTCCAATAATTCCTTTGCCGCATTCAATTGGCTGCATTCAAGATGATTGTCATCCTGTTATGGTATCCGGCTCTTTGTTGATTGTAAATCAGTATTTTTACGACGTGAAAAAACCATGGGTAATGAAAAAAAATGGGCGGGATAATCAATAATTTATTGACAGGGGCCTGCCGGGACGATTAATAGTGAATGCCATGAAACCGATTCATGAACCATTCAAGGAAAAGCTGCTGGCCAAAGGGGTGGTCATGCCCGACCCGGATTCCGTGTATGTGGCCGATGATGTGGATATAAACCGGATTTCCGGTAACGGGGTTACCGTGTTTCCCGGATGCCGGATTGCGGGGCCCCGGACGTTGATTCTGCCCGGGGGGCGGATCGGATATGAAGCACCCGTGACACTGGAAAACTGTCTGGTGGGAAAAAATGTCCGGCTCAATGGCGGATTTTTTCAAGAGGCCGTGTTTTTAGGGGAGAATGTAGTTGGCTCCAATGCCCATGTGAGAACCGGAACCATTCTGGAAGAACAGGCAAGTGCAGCCCATACCGTGGGGCTCAAACAGACCCTGTTGTTTCCGTTTGTCACTCTGGGCAGCTTGATCAATTTCTGTGACTGCTTCATGGCCGGGGGTACCAGCCGGAAAAATCATTCCGAAGTGGGGTCTTCGTTTGTTCATTTCAATTATACGCCCAACCAGGACAAAGCCACCCCGTCCATGATGGGCAATGTTCACCAGGGTGTGATGCTGGATCAGCCACCCATCTTTTTAGGCGGGCAGGGGGGGCTGGTGGGTCCGGTGCGTATCGGATTCGGATGTCTGACCGGGGCCGGGTCCATTGTCAGAAAAGATGAAAAACGACCCGACCGGATGATTCTGGCCGGAAACACCCGGTCGGTGTCTTTGCCCAGACGGTCCGGTGTGCATCCCGGCGCAGGCCGGATCTTTCATCACAACCTCCAATATCTGGCCGGTCTGGCCGCGTTACATGCCTGGTATGTCCATGTACGTCCCATCTTTGCCCAGGATCCCCTGTCCAAAGAACTGGTTTCAGGGCTTGGGAAAGCACTGATTCAAAGTATTGGCGAACGGATCCGTCAGCTGGAAAAATTCTGTGATACATTACAGAATTCCCAACCCCATGACCGGATTCTGGCAACCATGGAAATTGTGGGCCAACATATGGATCAGGTCCTGGATTCTCCGGAACTGTCTCCTTCCGGAAAAAACCTGGTGTTGTGGCTGAACAACCGGGTAAAGCGACATGACAACGATTATATTACCGCAATCCAGAGCCTGCCCCGGGAAATGAAAATACAGGGGTCTCAGTGGCTGCTGGACATAGAAACCACAGTACTGGATCTTTTGACGGTCTGAAATTGTAGGATAACTGCACATGACAAGATTGTTTGGCACAGACGGTATCCGGGGTCGGGCCAACACCCATCCCATGACCTGTGAAACCGCGCTCAAAACCGGCCGGGCCGTGGCCCTGATGGCCCGGGACATGGGACAGCATCAGGTGGTGATCGGCAAAGACACCCGGATCTCCGGAGATATGCTGGAATCCGCTTTGGCTGCCGGTGTGGCATCCGCCGGTGCCACCGCTTGCCTGGCCGGTGTGATCCCCACGCCCGGGGTTGCCTATCTGGCAGCCTGTATGACAGATGTCGGGGCTGGGGTGATGATTTCCGCATCCCACAACCCGTTTTATGACAATGGCATTAAAATTTTTCAAAAAGGCGGCATCAAGCTGACAGATGATCAGGAAAAAAGCCTGGAAGCAATGATTGGTGATCCTGAACGGTCGCCAGGGGAGACGGTCGGAACCATTTCAATTGTATCGGACAGCCTGGAAAGATATGCCCGGTTTCTGCTGGACCGGTTTCCTTTTGAAAAACTGTCGCCCCGCATCCGGCTCGTGGTGGATGCGGCCAATGGGGCGGCCAGTGACATCTGTCATCAGGTGTTCAATGATTCGTTGTTCGATGCCGTGTTCATCCATGATCAGCCGGACGGATTCAACATCAACAAAGATTGCGGATCCCAGCATGTTCAGGACCTTCAAGAACAGGTGGCAGCCCGGAAAGCAGATATCGGGATCGCTTTTGACGGGGATGCGGACCGGATGATTGCCGTGGATGAAACCGGCGGCATGATCACGGGGGACCGGATTCTGGCCATTTGTGCCGGGCATGCCAAAAAAAAGAACCACCTGCCGAACAACCGGGTGGTCAGTACGGTGATGAGCAATATCGGCCTGACCCGGGCCCTGGACGCGATGGCCATCAAACATATCCGGACCGGGGTGGGGGACCGCCGGGTCCTGGCTCAAATGCAGGAGACCGGGGCGGTGATGGGCGGGGAAGATTCCGGCCACATGATTTTTCTGGACGATCATACCACAGGAGACGGTCTGCTGTCCGCGTTGCGGTTGATGACGGTCATGGCGGAAACCGGCCGGACGTTGTCGGATCTGGCATCTGTGATGCAGGTGTTTCCCCAGGTATTGAAAAATGTGGAAGTGGATACGTCGTGTCCGGATTTCATGCAGATTCCCGCGATTGCCGAAGCCATTGAAGCCGTATCGTCCCGCCTGGGAAAAAACGGGCGGGTTCTGGTGCGGTATTCCGGAACCCAGCCGTTGCTTCGGGTCATGGTGGAAGGACCTGAAAAAGAGGTGACCACGGCAGGATGCGACCAGATCTGCCAGGCCATTCAAGCACATATCTAAAAAAAATCAGGGCCTGATATCTGCCGGGATATCAGGCCCTGATTTGTACGTTCAATAATATCGTCTGACAGTCAATGCTATTCTCTGGCGACGCCTAAAAGATGCATCAGGTGGATGAACAGCCCCATGAAATCCAGATACAGGCTCAAAGCACCCATGAGTGCGCCTTTGCGAACCATGGCACCGGAGGCGTTGTCCGGCAGGGTCACGGCCATGTTTTTCAGTTTCTGGGTGTCATACGCGGTCAGGCCGGTAAAAATCACCACGGCAATCATGGAAATGATGGTCTGCATCATGGAGGAGCCGATGAAAATGTTCACCACCATGGCAATGATAATGCCGATCAGTCCCATCATCAGAAACTGGGCCATGCCGGTGAGATCTTTTTTGGTCACCATGCCGTAGACACTGGCCGCACCAAAGGTGGCCGCACAGATGAAAAAGGTGGATACAATGGATGCTGACGTATAAATCAGAAAAATCGGGGTCAGTATCACCCCATAGGCCACAGTCAATGCCACATACAGACCCGTGGCCGTACTGGCCTGAATTTTCTGAATCCGTGCGGACAGAAACCCGCATAGAATAATGAGTCCGATAAACAGAACAATGGGCATCACCGGGTTCCCGTAAAACGCCTGAAGCAGAACCGGGCTGCGGGAGACGAAAAAGGACGTGAACCCGGTTAACACCAGTCCGATGGTCATCCAGTTGTAAACGCTCCGGATAAAGGAGTTCACCTTTACCATGGAAGTGGTTTGTGCAAATGTGGAATTCATGATTTCCTCCAAAAAAATTTCAAGTTAACACCATTCGATTACAGGCAATATAACATGAAAAGGGGGAATTTCAAGATTATTGTTTGGTTATATTGTCGATTTTGCAGGGCATCCGACAGATGTAACGGCAGGATCAAAAAAGCAGCCATGCAACTAAAGTTTACATAATATATATTATCGGACACTGTATTTTGCCGCATCATTTCCGATTTCATGCCTGAATCAGGGGGATGCCTGATTCCCGGTGTTGACTTTTCAATTGAATTTATTCTATAAATAAAGATTTGATTTTGCAGGAACAAATACCCGATGCCGGACCATAAAACCACGCAGATATACTCGGTGTCACACCTGACCCGGGAAATAAAAACCCTTCTGGAAGAACAATTCCCGTTTGTCTGGATCTCCGGGGAAATTTCCAACTTTATCACCCCGGCTTCCGGCCACTCCTATTTTTCCCTTAAAGACGACCGGTCAAGGATTTCCGGTGTGATGTTCAAAAATCAGAAACGCAATCTGAAATTCTTGCTGGAAAACGGATTGAAAATCATGGGCCTGGCCCGGATATCCGTATATGAACCCCGGGGTAGTTATCAGCTGATTTTCGAACACATGGAACCCGAGGGTGCCGGATCCCTGCAAAAAGCCTTTGAACAGCTCAAAAAAAAGCTGGGAGACCAGGGACTGTTTGATGCGGTGCATAAACAGCCTATTCCGCTGCTGCCCGGAAAAATATCGGTAATCACCTCAGGGACCGGGGCCGCGGTGCAAGATATTATCCATGTAGCGGTCCGGCGCTTCCCGGATTGTCAGCTTGAAATCGTTCCCGTACCCGTACAGGGCGAGATGGCATCTGAACAGATTGTATGTGCAATTGAGCGGGTCAATCAGCGGCAACAGTCCGATGTGATCTTGCTGGCCCGGGGCGGAGGTTCTCTGGAAGATCTGGCGGCATTCAATTCGGAAACGGTTGCCCGGGCGATTTTTGCTTCAGAAATTCCAGTGGTTACCGGCATCGGTCATGAAACCGATTTTACCATAGCCGATTTTGTGGCCGATGTGAGAGCCCCTACCCCGTCTGCCGCGGCCGAGCTGGCCGTGCCGGAAAAAAAATATCTGAAACGGCAAATTACCGACCGGCACCTGGACCTATTATCCATCATGACCCGGACATTGACCTTTTATCATCAGAAAGTGGATGATCTGCACGGTCGGTTGAAAAGTCCGGTGCAGATCATGGACCGGTTCAAGGAAACGATGGCATCCCACTGCCTGCGGATGCAGCAGGCACTGCAACGCCGTGTTCTTCATGACAAAGACAAACTGGTCTGGATGGCCCGGTCGTTGAGGGGGGCGGTACCTGACATTCAACATTCCAAAAAACAGGTGCTGGATCAACATCATCCGCTTTGCCGGGCCATGCATCACGGCATGACAAAGAAAACCAACCGGATCCAACAGACGGCCGCGACCCTGTCGGCCCTGAATCCTGTATCGGTTTTGAATCGTGGGTACAGCATCGCGCGAACCCTGCCGGATAAAAAAGTGATCCTGGATGCAAAAATGGTGAATGTTCCGGATCCCATTGAAATCATTTTAGCCCAAGGACGTGTCCTGACAAGGGTGGAGAAGACAATTCATGGCAAAGACCACATTTGAAACCGCATTGAAACAGCTCGAAGCCATTGTAAAAGAGATGGAATCCGGGGACCTGCCGCTGGAACAGGCATTGAAAAAATATGAAACCGGCATTGAAAAGGTCCGCTACTGCATGGAAATCCTTGACAGTACAGAAAAAAAAATCACCCAGCTGACCCGGGATCTGGATGGATCCATCAAGGAAGCACCCTTTGATCATGAGTGATTCCGGGTTTGAATTAACCGCTTTTTTAACAACACACCGGCAACAGGTGAATGATTGCCTGGAACGGATTCTGACGTCTTTTGATCCGGAAAAGGAACTGGTTCAGGCCGTGCGCCATTCTCTGATGGCCGGGGGAAAGCGCCTGCGGCCCGTGCTGGCCATGGCTGCGGCCCGGGCCTGCGGTAAAGACGACCGGCTGGCTTTGCCCGCAGCCTGTGCCCTTGAGATGATCCACACCTATTCGCTGATCCATGATGATCTGCCGGCCATGGATGATGATGATCTGAGACGGGGAAAGCCCACCTGCCATAAACAATTTTCCGAATCCACGGCCATTCTGGCCGGGGATGCCCTGCTCACCCATGCCTTTTATATCCTGTGTCATCCCGAAGGGGTGTTTGATCTTGTGCCTGACCCCGGAATTCGGCTGGAACTGGGAGCACTCATTGCGTCCGCAGCAGGGATCAACGGCATGGTGGAAGGACAGATGCTGGACATGCAGTCGGAATCCCGGTCAGTTGATATGGGGTCAAACGACGGTAATGGGAATAAAAAAGACCAGCTGGCCCATCTTATACACATGCATGGATTGAAGACCGGACAGATGATTGTGGCCAGTGTGACGGCCGGAGCTGTCAGCGTCCGGGCGTCGCAGCATCTGAAAACGGATCTGGCCGACTATGCTACCCACCTGGGACTGGCATTCCAGGTGATGGATGATATTTTGAATGTGGAAGGAGATCCTGAAAAAATGGGAAAATCAGCCGGATCGGATCTGCAAAGAGACAAACTCACTTTTCCGGCCCTCCTGGGACTGGATCCATCCAGGACATATGCCGGACAATTGATCGATCAGGCCCTTGAGGCCATTGCCCGGTTTGACGGCCGGGCCGAACCGCTTCGGGCCATCGCCCGGTACGTGATCACCCGGGATCGTTGATCCCGGTCACAAAAGAGTACAAGTATGAGCGAACATATTATTACTACCATAGACACCATACAGGATGATTCCAGGTATATGACGACAAACACCCCCACGGATCTGCTCAAACACATCCACGCCCCCGAAGACTTCAAGCGCCTGTCCCGGGACCAGCTGCCGGACCTTGCCCGGCAGATCCGGGACCGGATCATTCAGGTGGTATCTGAAAACGGCGGTCACCTGGCATCCAGCCTGGGCGCAGTGGAACTGACCCTGGCCATTCATTATGTGTTTGATCTGCCCAAAGACACGCTGATCTGGGATGTAGGTCACCAGGCCTATGCCCACAAACTGATCACCGGCAGAAACCGGCAGTTCGACACCCTGCGTCAGTACAAAGGCATTTCCGGATTTTCCAAAATCAAAGAAAACCCGTGTGACGGTTTCACCGTGGGCCATTCCTCCACATCCATTTCCGCCGGACTGGGCATCAGTTGTGCCAAATATCTGAACCGGGATGATTCCCATGTGATTTCAGTGATCGGGGATGGATCCATGACCGCCGGTCTGGCCTATGAAGGGATGAACCAGGCCGGGGATCTCAAGCGAAAACTGATCGTGATCCTCAATGACAATGACATGTCCATTTCCCCCAACGTGGGGGCCCTGTCCTCTTACCTGAGCCGGACCTTTTCCGCCAAATACCTTCAGACCCTGCGCAATCAGTTCGGTGCTTTTTTAAAATCATTGCCCAAAATCGGGGAAGATATCTACCAGATCGCAAAACGGTCCGAAGAGTCCTTTAAAACGTTTGTCACCCCGGGCATGCTGTTCGAGGCATTCAATTTTGACTATTTCGGTCCCATCAACGGCCACAACCTGGATCATCTCATCGATATTCTGGACAATATCAAAAACACGGCGGATTCTCCCGTGCTGCTGCATGTGACCACGGTCAAGGGCAAAGGATATGGGCCTGCGGAAAAAAACCCCGTGTATTTCCACGGGGTGGGGTCTTTTGCCGTGGACACGGGAAAAGCCAACGGATCCGCTGCAAAAGTTCCCACCTATACCCAGGTGTTCGGAGACCAGATGGTCAAGCTGGGAGACACCCATCCCGAGCTGGTGGCCGTGACCGCTGCCATGCCCGAAGGCACCGGGTTGATGGAATTTTGCAACCGTTTTCCGGACCGGTTTTTTGATGTGGGCATTGCCGAGCAGCATGCCGTGACCTTTGCCGCCGGCCTGGCCGTCAAGGGAATCCGGCCGGTGGTGACCATTTATTCCACCTTTTTGCAGCGGGCCTATGACCAGATACTTCACGATGTGTGCATCGATGCCCACCCCGTGGTGTTCGCCCTGGACCGGGGCGGGATTGTGGGGGAAGACGGCCCCACACATCACGGCCTGTTCGATTTTGCCTATTTGCGGCCCATGCCCAACATGACCGTGATGGCGCCCATGGATGAAAACGAACTGGCCCGGATGCTGGCCACGGCAGTGCAGCATGACGGGCCCATTGCCCTGCGCTATCCCCGGGGCCGGGGGACGGGCGTTCTCGTGGTGGAACCTGCCAGGCCCCTGGAGATCGGAAAAGCCAAAGTATTGTGTAACGGCGATGATCTGCTGATCATCGCCATCGGCACCGGTGTTCAGCAGGCCTTGAAAGCCAGGGAAATGCTGGCATCCGAAGGAATTTTTGCCACCGTGATCAACGCCCGGTTTGTCAAGCCGCTGGATCGAACATTGCTGCCGGCCAAAGCGGCTGAGTTCAAACGCATCATCACGGTCGAAGAACATGTTCTGGCAGGCGGATTCGGATCCGCGGTCCTGGAACTGTTCATGGACCATGGACTGACGGATTTGCGTGTCAAGCGCATCGGTATTGACGATCGGTTTGTGGAGCACGGCCCCCAGGATATGTTGAAAAACGCATGCCGGATCGATGCGGATGCCGTTGCCGCCGCCGCCCGTGAACTGCATGGCAACGGGTAAAACTGCCGGCCGGTGCCGCCTGGACCAGCTGCTGGTGGACAACGGCCTGGTCGGTTCCAGAACCCGGGCAAGGGCCGTGATCATGGCCGGAAAGGTTCTGGTGAATGATCATTTGTGTGACAAACCCGGATCCCGGGTGGATCCCCGGGCTGACATCCGCATGAAAATGCCGGATCATCCTTATGTCAGCCGGGGAGGACTGAAACTGGAAAAAGCGCTGACCACATTTCCAGTGGATGTCACAGACAACGTCTGCCTGGATATCGGGGCATCCACGGGCGGATTCACCGACTGCCTGCTCCGGTTCGGGGCCGGGCAGGTGTATGCCGTGGATGTGGGGTATGGGCAACTGGCCTGGTCTTTGCGAAGTGATGCCCGGGTGACTGTCATTGAACGCATCAATATCCGGTACATGCCCTGGGAAACCATCGGCCGGCAGGTGGACCTGGTGGTGGCGGACACGTCGTTTATCTCTTTGAAAACCGTGATCCCGGCGGCGGAAAAATTCATGGGGGATGGCACCCGGGTGATCGCCCTGATCAAACCCCAGTTTGAAGCAGGCAAACAACATATCGGCAAGGGGGGCGTTGTCAAGGATTTGAAAATCAAAGAACAGGTGGTGGCAGATATCTCACAGTTCTTTTCAGACCGGGGTTATACGGTGCAGGGTGTGGTCCCCTCCCCTGTTCCGGGCCCGAAAGGAAACACCGAATTCCTGATTTCACTGATTTTCCAAATGCATTGAAAAAAACACTGTTATTTTTATGTAAATTTTATTATTTACATGAGAACTTTTTTACTAATCGTATAAAGGAGCCGTAATGAGCGAAGACATTAAAACCATGAGAAATGTGGCTTTTGCAGGCCATGGAGGTGCGGGCAAGACAACTCTTGCTGAGACTATGCTTTTCAAACTGGGGATGACCACCCGGCTGGGCAAGGTGGAAGAAGGCAACACGGTCATGGATTTTCAGCCCGAAGAGATCAAAAAACAGCAGAGTATCAACACCTCTTTTATCAAATACACCCATAACAAACACAGTGTGACATTGATGGATACTCCGGGTGATCAGAACTTTTTCTCAGCAGCCAAAACCTGTTTTCCCGTTGCGGATGCCATGGTCTTTGTCATTGACGGTGTGGGGGGGCCTTCCGCCATGACCGAAGAGGCGGCAGCCTCTGCTCTGGAATACAGTTTGCCCGGACTGGTCATTGTCAACAAACTGGATCGGGAACGGTCTGATTTTGCCACCTGTCTGGATGCCTGCAACATTTCTTTGAAAAAGAAAATCTTTCCCATCTGCTATCCCATCGGCACGGAAACCGAATTCAAGGGACTGGTGAACATTATCTCCAACAAGGCATATGAATATGATGCCGACGGCAAAGCCACCCAGGTGGATATTCCTGCGGACATGGCTGACGAGATGGCCGCTGCCAAGGAAGAGTTCATAGAAAATATTGCGGAACTCGATGATGAGCTGCTGGAGAAATACCTGGAGGGTGAAGAACTGTCTGAAGAAGAAATCAAAACCACTTTCCGGAAAGGGGTCTCCGATGCTCAGTTTTATCCCGCCATTTGCGCCTCGGCCGTGAAGATGATCGGGATCGACACTATACTGGATTTCATCAACACCTACATGCCCTCTCCCCTCGACCGGGGCGACTGGCTCGCCAAAGACGGCGATGGCCAGGATGTCATGGTGTCTCCGGACCCGGACGCGGAATTATGTGGGTTTGTTTTCAATACCATCGTGGATCCTTATGCCGGCCGCCTGTCTTTGTTCCGGGTGATATCCGGAACCCTGGGCAAGGAAGGTAATTTTTTCAACGTGACCAGGGACACCAAGGAACGGTATTCCCAGCTGCTGGAGATCGCGGGCAAAGAACAGAAACCCGTCACATCGGCGGTTCCGGGATCCATCGTGGCGGTGGCCAAATTGAAATCCACCCTGACCGGCGATACCCTGACCGGGGGCAGACAGATTCAGATCCCGGCGCCGGCCCCCATGCCGCCGGTGATCTCCTTTGCCATCTCCCCCAAATCCAAGAACGATGAAGACAAGATCCACGAGGCGTTACGCAAGATCCTCCAGGAAGACACCGGGCTGGAGCTCAGGCGGGATGAAGAAACCCGCCAGACCATTCTGTCCGGCAGAGGACTGGTGCACATCGAGATCTCTGCGGACAAGATCCAGCGCAAATTCAATGTGGCCATGGACATCAACACACCCAGGGTGGCATACCGGGAGACGTTCAAGAAAAAAATCCGGGTCCAGGGAAAACACAAGAAACAGTCCGGGGGCCATGGTCAGTACGGGGATTGCTGGATCGTTCTGGAGCCGCTGCCCAGAGGAACCGGATACGAATTTGTGGACAAGATCGTGGGCGGCGTGATTCCCAAAAACTATATCCCCGCAGTGGAGGCCGGTATCAGAGAAAGCTCCAGATACGGCATTCTGGCAGGATTTCCCTGTGTGGATTTCCGCACCACCCTGGATTTCGGGTCCTACCATTCCGTGGACTCTTCTGAAATGGCCTTTAAAACAGCCGGTTCCATCGCGTTCAAAACAGCGGCCAAGGATGCCAAACCCGTGCTGCTGGAACCGATCATGAAAGTGTCGGTAAAAGTGCCGGATGCCAACACCGGGGATATCATGGGGGATCTCAACTCCCGGCGGGGCCGGGTACTGGGCATGGATTCGGAAGATGACAAACAGATCATCAATGCCCTGGTACCCATGTCTGAAATGCTCAGATATGCACCGGATTTGAGCTCCATGACCGGGGGGCGGGGGACGTTTACCATGGAATTCGCCCAGTATGACGAGGTACCGTCCGATCTGGCCCAGAAAATCATTGACCAGGTCAATGCAGAAAAAGAAACCAGCTGATTTTATGCGGTTTTTGTGAATCTGCCCCAAAAATCCGGGGTCTGAATATATCGGGGAAACGATCCAGTGGGGATCGTTTCCCCGATCCTGTTTTACACCATCAGAGCCGGTTCGGGTTCAATCGACAGTGAGACACGGCGGCCCGGTCCAGCAGGTGGCCCAGCGCCCCTTGTTCCCCCGGAACAAATCCCATGGTTTTTTCCCACACCTCCGGGTCTTCCATACAGAAATACACCCGCACGTCCGGTGCATATTCATGTATCAAGCTCACCAGTTTCCGGTACAGCTGGATGCGCAATGGTTTGAAATACCGCATTTTGTTGTCCAGCCCCAGGATGAACTCCCCGTAACAGAGCGTGGAGGACGCAAACCGTTTTTCAATGATCGGTTTGAGGGACGGCATGAAACGGAAACTGCCCACGCTGATCCACACGATGCTCTCGGGCCGGACATAAGAAAAAATATCGTGAATCACCCGGGCATAGTCGGTCTCACATCCGTTGTACAACACCAAAGGATCGAAATGAAACGCCAGTGGATATCCTTTGGCTTCACAGCGTTTCGCTGCTTTCAGCCGGGCTTCGAGCCGGGCCGTGCCCTTTTCTTCCAACCGGATCACTTCCGGTGTATTGACCGACCAGGCCAGCACGGTTTTCCGGTTGTGATCCAGGTTCAGCAACGAGTCTACATTCACGGTCTTGGTTTTGAGTTCCAGCAGACTGTTGGATTGAGCGGCAAATGCGTTCACCAGAAACCGGGGGCTGGGTGTGAACGGTTCCCAGATCAGAGAATCCGTGTATTCTCCGGTACCGATGCGAAAAATTCGGTTTTGGGAAAACACGTGCGTCAATTCCTGCTTCAACGCTTTTATGCCGGCAAAATACTGAAGTACCGGGGGATGAAAATAGGCCTGAAGAATACAATAGGCGCAGTCCATGGTGCAGAAGGTCCCGGTGTGCAGGATGGTGTAGTCACAGCAGGTGTAATGGCTGGTGCCCGGACAGGGCCGGACCACCGCCCCTTTGTTCCGGGTGATGAACAACAGGGATTTTGCGGCGCCCACCGGATCTTGTGCCTGGTTGATCAGATCGTACACCACACAGGGGTCTGATACAGGTTCCGGTTCCATGGACAGCCGGGAAAGGATCTCATCGATTTCTTCGGAAAGGTCAAGGGATCCGTCCAGAAAAACCCGTTGAATGGTCATCGTTCCAGAACCCCTTTCAGATCGGGATGGTCAGCCAGTGCTGATAATGTTCGGGTTCGGGTTTTGAACTCATCCAGAGAGGTGAAGTCAAAGGACACCCCATAAACCGTGGATTCAAAATTTTCCGGCAGATGAAAGCGACAATCTTGTTTTGACAAAAGCCGGCCCAGATGGGATTTGACTTTCTGCCGGGCCTGTTCCAGGTTCGGGAACCGGCGCCGGGTCAGATAGTGACGGACCTGATCTCCTTTTTGCCCCAGGTCCAGGGTGTCCAGATTCAAAATGGTCTGTAACCCGCTTTCATTGAAAAACCGGCCAGGTGTCATCTGTTCTCTTTTACACACTTCGGTAAAACTGGTGATCATATCCAGCTGTTTGCCGGAAGAGACCTTGATTCGGGAGAACATTTGAACCAGCACATCAATGATTTCTTTGTCATATCCGGTAAGACGTCTGGCCGGTTTCAGGGCCAGCTTTCCTTTTTCAAGCAAAAGGATGGCTTCCGGCGGCAGGGTTGACACCGCCAGAAGCCCTGAAATAAATCCAGCACTCATCGGTCTGTTGAATATGCCGCAGGATTGCCGGGCCATCTGTTCGGCATCCATGAACCGGCCCAGCAGCTGGACCGCCCTGACCTGTTCCGCCGGGGTCAGTTCCCGGGAAAACGCATTGTCTGCCACGGCCTGCATCGCACAGGCCCTTGCTGCGTTTTCCGGCATGATCCGGCAGTCGATTTTTTCTATTCCAGACAGTTGAACCGCACGAAGCCGCCTGAACCCGGAGACCGGAATATAGGCGCTGTCATGCAGCCAGACCGTGGGAGGGCCGATCAAACCGATCTCCTGGATGGATTGGATCAGGGCGGAAAGATCTTCCTCTCCCACTGTAATCTTGAACCGGGTATCCTGGATGCAGATATCGGTCAGGCGAATGGAACGCACGGAGTCAGAGATGATCACCGGTCAATCTCGCGTAGATATCTTTGTAGGTTTGGGCCGTATTTTCAATGACATCTTGGGGCAGTCGGGGGCCCGGCGGTGTTTTGTCCCATCCGGAATTGACCAGCCAGTCCCGGACGGCCTGTTTGTCGAAACTTTTCTGGCTGCGTCCCGGAGCATAGTCGTCCAGGGGCCAGAACCGGGAGGAATCCGGCGTGAGCACCTCATCAATGAGAATGATTTCACCATCCAGCACGCCGAATTCAAATTTGGTGTCTGCGATGATAATCCCTTTTTCCAGGGCCATGGCTGCACCTTTGTTGTATATTTCCAGACTCAGGTCCCGGATTTTTTCAGCGGTTTCCTTTCCCAGAATATCCACGGTCTGTTCAAAGGAGATGTTGATATCATGATCCCCCACTTCCGCCTTGGTGGACGGGGTATACAGCGGCGTTGCCAGTTTGTCGGATTCCTGGAGCCCTTCAGGCAAATGAATCCCGCAGACATGTCCGGTGGTCTGGTATCCATGCCATCCGGATCCGGTGATGTATCCTCTCACAATGCACTCCACCGGCAAAGGATCCGCCTTTTTCACCAGCATACTGCGTTTGTCCAGGGCGTTTTTGTAGGGATGACAGGGATCGGGATAGGCAGTGACATCCGTGGTCACCAGATGATTCCCCACAATGTTTGCCATTTTTTCAAACCAGAACACACTGATCTGGTTCAGCACCTTGCCCTTGTCCAAAATGGGGTCCGGCAATACCACGTCAAAGGCGGACAACCGGTCCGTGGTCACCAGCAGCAGCGTGTCTCCAAAATCAAAAATATCCCTGACCTTGCCCTGACGTTTCAATGGCAGGTCTTTGAATTGCGTTTCAGGGATGACTGTCATGACGTATCTCCTTGTTTGGTGTTCCTCTTTGAATTCAGTCCATGGATAATATCCTACTATACCATGGGTTTGTTTTTTTTTCCATAATACATAAAACACCTGAATTGTTTTCCATGCCGGAGCAGTGCTTGACGAATGCCTGTGATCATACTATTGTAGACCCTTGTAGGCAGACGTTTTTTTGTGAATTCATTCAAGTTGCTGCACAACCGAGAGGTTTTATGAGAACATACCGATTGATCTTGTTTATCGGCCTGGCCATGGCGGTCTCCATGCCTGTGTCAGCCAATGAAACGGGGCACTACACCTTGAATGATCTGTGCCGGGCCGCCAATGAAAATGCGGAAAAAATCAACATCGCCCAGGAAGATGTGATGATCGCCCGGCAGGAAAAACAGCGGGCCAGATCTGTGCTGCTCCCCCGGGCCACCGCATTCGGCAGCTACATCCGGTATAAGGATGCGGACATGTTTTCTCCGAACACGGCATCGGCAGGTATCCGGCTCAACCAGTCCTTTACCCTGAACGGCAGGGAACTGATTGCCTATGATGTGGCCAAAAAAGGTGTCCAAACCAACACCTATACCCTGGAAGCCCTTCGATCCTCTTATCTGCTCGAAGTCACGCTGGCTTATTTTGACGCGCTGGCGGCCAAACGCATGCTGGAAATCGCCCGGGCCGATGTTGAGCGACTGGAGACCCATAAACAGGCTGTGGAAGAAAAACTGCGGGTGGGCAGTGTCACAAGAACCGATCTGTTCCGGGCGGAAGCGGAATTGTCCCGGGCCAGAACAGACCGGGAGACGGCCCAAAACGGTGTGGTGCAAACCAAAGCGCAGATTGTCCGGATGACCGGGATTGACCCTGAATTTTCCATTTCCGACACCGATATTCAACCCCTCGAAAAGGTGGACCTGTCCTTTGAACAGATTCTGGCCCGGGCCCTGGAAAACCGGTTTGAAATCAAAGCCGCCCGGAAGAACCTGGAGATTGCCGATCAGACCATTCAATATGAAAAAGGGGAGTACTGGCCCAAATTGAGTCTGGAAGCCGGTTATCGCAAATCCGATGTGACGTATGACACCGCTTTGATGGGCATCAACACCGGTGGCAATAATGAAGAAGCCTATGCCATGGCGGAACTTCAACTCACCCTGTTTGACGGGGGACTGCGAAACGCCCAGATCCAGCAGGCCGGGGCCGGAAAAAACCAGGCCCATCACATGCTGGTCCAGGCCCGAAACGATATTGTACTGGAAGCCAGGGTGGCGCTTTCCGAGTATGAAACCGCCAGAAAAACCCTGATCAACCTGGCGGATGAACTGAAGTCCGCGCAGGAAAATTATCACGCCGTTCAGATGCAGTATCAGTACGGCATGGCGGATATTGTTGATATGATGGATGCAAACACCCTTTTGGTGCAATCCGAACGCCGGATTTCCAATTCCCGGTACGCTCTGTTTCAGACAATATTCAGATTGTTTTATACCCAGGGGGAATTACCGGCGCATGTACTTGAATGACATAACCTGAAAAACCAATCATGTAGAAAGGAGTTTTCGTATGTATGAGATTATCGCCAATCCTGAAGACTATCAGATCGACCACTTGATCAACGGCACAGACAATGCCGATATTGAATTGACCCGGGACGAAAGGGACAAATGGGCTGTTGAGATTGTGAATTTCAGTGAAAAATTGACGGAATTTGCCAAAAAATCCGGGGAACTGGCCACGTTGCTGCTATCCGAAGAAAAAATATCCGCCTCACAGGCATCATTGAAAACCTTGAAGATTCAATTGTTTGCCATCAATGATGCCCTGAATTCCGCCCTGACCATTGCAGACCGGCTGGAGTCCGATATCGTTCACAAGTAGAAAGGGCTCAGGTCAGCGATTTCTGACGCAGCAAATGGTCTGTGAGTACCAGCGCCAGCATGGATTCACAGACCATGTTGATTCGGGGAATGGCACAGATGTCATGCCGGCCCCGGGTGGAAACCACCGCCGGTTTTCCATCCATGTCCAGCGTTTTCTGATCCAGCCGGATGGAGGGGATCGGCTTGACATGCACCCGGACGATCACGGGATCTCCGGTTGAAATCCCTGCCAGAATACCGCCGCTGTGATTGGACAGAAACCCGGTATCATCCATCGGGTCATTGTTTT
>JAABUD010000230.1 GCA_011389555.1 Desulfotignum sp.
AAGACAGCATTGCATGGCGGGAGGGCTTTGTCCGGACCTTTCTGGAACGGGATATTCCCCAGCTTGGTATAAACATTTCCGCCATTGCCATGCGGCGCTTCTGGACCATGCTTGCCCACTGCCACGGACAGACCCTGAATGCATCCCAGCTTGGCAGGTCCCTGGGGGTGACGGATAAAACCATCCGATCCTATCTGGATATCCTGACCGGCACCTATATGGTGCGCCAGGTACAGCCCTGGCATGAAAATATCGGAAAACGCCAGGTCAAGGCACCCAAAATCTATTTCCGGGATTCCGGTATACTGCATCATCTGCTGGCCATCACCGACATGGAAAGTCTGATGACCAACCCCCGGCTGGGGGCCTCCTGGGAAGGATTTGCCGTGGAACAGATCATCCGTGTATTACCACTGCAGGATGTATATTTCTGGTCAACATACAGCGGTGCGGAACTGGACCTGTTTTTTTTCCATGACAGCAAAAGATACGGCATTGAAATCAACTTCAGCGAAACCCCGAAAATCACCAAATCCATGCACATTGCCATACAGGATCTGGATCTGCAGCATCTGTGGGTTGTATATTCAGGTACCCATGTCGTGCCGCTGGAAAAAAAGATCACGCTGGTGCCATTGGATAAAATCGAAACCATTCAGGCGGTTTGACTCTATTCATAGGCTGCCCTATTTGATAAGGGGGACGATCTGTTTGAATTGATCGCACCGTGCCCGTTTCATCAATTCGAACAGCGCCATTTCAACGCTGGTGATGTGGGCACCGCACTGGCGCATTCGCTGGAGGCCCACATGCTGGTTTTCCCGGGTTCGTGAAGACACACAGTCAGAGACCACCTGCACCTCGCAGCCATTCTGGATCAGGTCATGCGTGGTCTGAAACACGCAGATGTGAGTCTCGATGCCGGTGATGAGCACCTGTTTCCTGTTCAGGGCCGTGAATTGTTCCATGAACACCGGTTCGCTGCAGCAGGAAAAATGGTCTTTTGCAATGGGAGCCACTTTGGTCCCGGCCATTTCCTTGCGGATCTCCTCCACTGTCGGACCGAGTTTGGATGGAATCTGTTCCGTCCAGAGAATGGGTACATCCAGTATCTGCATTCCTTTGATCAAAATTTCAAGATTTTTCAATACAGAGGCGGAATCTTGCACGATCCTGGACAGCCGTCCCTGGACATCCACCACCAGCAAAACCGTTTGATTGCAGGAAAACATGTTATACCTCCTTTTATGATTGGGTTGGTTGCGCGACTGAATTTTTTTTCCAGTCATAACAAATTCATTGTGAAAAAGCGAGACTAAAACCTGAATCCATGAGAGTGATTTTTATTGACATAGAAACACATTTTGCTTTATAATCACCCGATTTAGTAATCTTTTCAAACCAAGGAACCGTTCATGACACGGGACGCAGCCGTTTCAAGACAGACCCGGGAAACCAAAATCGAGATCCATCTGAACCTGGACGGCGCGGGCCAGGCAGACATCTCTTCCGGCATTCCGTTTTTCGATCATATGCTCACCGCTTTTTGTGTACACGGCCGGTTTGACCTCAAACTGATGGCCGCCGGGGACCTGGATGTGGATCTTCACCACACGGTGGAAGATGTCGGTCTGGTGCTGGGCCAGGCACTGTTCGACACGTTGGGGGACAAAACCGGGATTCAGCGGTTCGGGGACAGCTGTGTACCCATGGACGAGGCATTGTCCCGGGTGACCGTCGATCTGTCCAACCGGCCCTGCCTGGTGTATCATTTTCCAGACAAGTTGCGATCCGGCACCGCCTTTGACATCTATCTGGCCAGAGAGTTTTTCCAGGCACTGTGCATCAAGGGCGGCTTCAATCTTCATATCAACGCGTACTACGGGGAGAATGAACACCATGTCCTGGAATCGATATTCAAGGCCATGGGCCGGTCCCTGTGCCAGGCCACCCGGCCGCTGAATTCCAATGGCCGGCCCCTTTCCAGCAAGGGAGTTCTGTAATATGATCATCATACCCGCCGTTGACATCAAGAAGGGCAAATGCGTCCGGCTGCGCCAGGGACGTATGGATGAAGCCACGGAATACGCGGCTGACCCGGCGGTAATGGCTGTGAAATGGGCCTCTCTGGGTGCCCGGTGGATCCATGTGGTGGACCTGGACGGGGCATTTGCCAAAACCGCGGTGAATGTCACCAGCATCCAGGCCATCCTGGACCGGGTGTCGGTGCCCGTTCAGGTGGGCGGCGGCATCCGGGACATTGAAACCATTGAAACCTATCTGGATGCCGGGGTTTCCAGGGTGATCATCGGCAGTGAAGCGGTCTACCGCCCGGAATTTGTCAAGGAGGCGTGCCGGCGCTTCGAGGGAAAGATCGTGGTGGGCATCGATGCCAGAAACGGCAGGGTGGCCGTGGAAGGGTGGAGCAAAACCTCGGAAACCCGGGCCGTGGATCTGGCAAAAGAGTTTGAAACTTCCGGCGTGGCTGCCATCAATTTCACCGATATCCACAGAGACGGCATGCAGACCGGACCCAATATCGAGGAAACCGCCGCCCTGGCCCGGGCCGTTTCCATTCCGGTGATCGCATCCGGGGGGGTGGCCACCCTGGCGGATATTGAAAATCTTCGCAGAATCGAACACCTGGGAGTCACCGGGGTGATTACAGGTCGGGCCCTATACGAAGGCACCCTGGATCTGAAGGAAGCCATCCGCATTTCCGGCAATTGACAAACCGGGTGACGGTCTTATTTTCAGGTACTGTTGCAACACTGTTTAGGTATTTTGGAGCATACCCCTGAATCCATGTTTATTCCGGAAGAAAAAATTTCAGAAATTCTGCGCACGTCCGATATTGTCGAAATCGTATCGGAATCGGTGATTTTGAAGAAATCCGGTCAGAACTATTTCGGGCTGTGCCCGTTTCATTCCGAGAAAACTCCGTCGTTTTCCGTGAATTCAGCCAAACAGATTTTCCACTGCTTCGGGTGCGGTGCCGGGGGAAACAGCCTGTCTTTTATAATGAAATATCATGGGCTGTCGTTTCCGGAAGCCGCCCGAATGCTGGCCAGGAAATACAATGTTGTGATCGACACCCAACACCTGGATCCGGCCAGAAAAAAACAGCTGGCACTCAGGGAATCACTGCTGCGCATCAACCGGAAAGTGATGGACCGTTACCAGACTCACCTGCAAAAGGACCCTGCCGGACATTCGGCCCGCCAATATCTGGAAAACCGGGGAATCACGTCTGCCACGCTGGATGAATTTCACCTGGGCTTTGCATTGGATCAATGGGAGGATATGGTGGGTTTTCTGAAAAAGGCGCGCATCTCCCGGCAGGCAGCATTGAATTCAGGGCTGGTGAAACCCAGAGAGAACCGGCCCGGGTTTTACGACCGGTTCAGGAACCGGATCATGTTCCCCATTTTTGACATCAACATGCAGGTGGCGGGATTCGGGGGCCGGGTCATGGACGACCAGATGCCCAAATACATGAACTCACCCGAGACCCCGGTGTACAGCAAAACCCGGATTCTGTACGGGCTGCACGCGGCCAAGGCCCACTGCCGCAGCCAGGGGGGGGTCCATATTGTGGAAGGGTATTTTGATTTTCTCACCTTGTATCAGAACGGGATCAAAAACACGGTGGCCACACTGGGCACCGCCTTGACCCCTGAGCATGTGCGGATTCTCAAGGGATATGCACCGACCATGATCCTGGTGTTCGACTCGGATGCGGCCGGTATTGCCGCGGCCCGGCGCAGCATCCAAACGTTCATGAACGAAGGGGTGGAAACCCGGATTCTGATTCTGCCCAGAGGCGAGGACCCGGATACTTTTGTGTTGAAAAACGGGCCGGACGCGTTTCTGCAACAGGCGGACAATGCCCGGTCCGTGATGCCGTTTCTGCGGCAGGTGGCCATGGAGACCCACGGATCTTCCGTGACCGGCCGTGCCCGGGTCCTGGCGGACATACTCCCGTATCTGGCGGATATCCAGGACAGTGCGCTCAGGTCTCTGCACATCAACGAGCTGGCGGAAACCCTGAACATCGATGAAGCGGCTGTGCTGGAAAAAGTCCGGGAACAGGTGGTCAAAAGCAAGACAACCAGGGACCGGCGACCGGACACCGAACCGTCGAATTCCGAGCTGTCCTCTGATCCCCGGGAACGGCAGCTGTTGTCACTGATGCTCCAGTGGCCCCATATCATTTCAGGAGTGGCGGATTCCGGTGTGCTGGATTATTTTTATTCTCAGACGCTGAGCCGGATCGGTCAATTCATGGTCCAGGCCGACCCGGACCCGGATGCGTTTGTGTCCCGGATCATGGCCGGAATGGAAACAGACGCGGACCGGGACCTGGTGGCCTCTTTGGCCATGACAGACGGACTGGAGGACAACACCGACCTGGAGGATGCCGCCGCAGCCATTATCCAGCGCATCATCCGGATCAGAAAAAAAAATGACAGCGGGCTGACAGCTGAAATCAAACGTGCGGAAAAATGCTGTGACACGGATCTCATGGAGTTATTGAAATTGAAACAGCAGGAAATCCGACAATTACATAATGGTCAATAACGTTTAGCCTTAGGGAGGCGTTTTATGGCAGATAAATCCATATCATTCGAAGAGGGTGGCATGATCACCAAAGCGGAATTGGGAAAACTCATTGAAAAAGGAAAACAGACCGGTACACTCTCTTTTACTGAAATCAACAATGCCATATCCGGCAATTTGAAAACCCCGGAGCAGGTCGAAGATATTGTGGACCGGTTCCAGGAACTGGGGATCACGCTGGTGGATCTTGATTTTCCGGAAAAAAAACCTGCCGGGACCCGGACATCGGGCCGGTCCGTGGTGAAACCCAAAGACAAAAAAAAGGAAAAAATCCGGCAGGAATTGAAAAACAGGAAAAAGCAGGCCGGAGAAAAAAAAGATCCGTTCGCCACCGTCCGGGAACGGGCGGACCTGGAGTTCGGTGCGGTCACGGACCCGGTCAAGATGTATCTCAAAGAGATGGGCATGGTCACACTTTTGAGCCGGGAAGGTGAGATCGAAATTGCCAAGAAAATCGAGGTGGGTGAACGGGATGTGCTGCGGGCCATGCTGGATTGCCCGATCTCTTTGAACACCATATTTTTGTATGGAAAAAAAATGGAACGGCGGTCCATGCGCCCCAAACATGTCTTAAGGGATGTGGATGAAGGGGACGGGGTGGTGGATGAAACATCGAAACAGGAAAAGTTTCTGGAATCTCTGGCAGTGATCGAAAGGATTCATGAGTCCAATCAGGACCGAAGGGATCAGCTGTACGGACTGAGAAAATCGACCAAAAAATATCAGACATTGACACAGGAAATCCACGAAGGCACCGAACAGATATTTGAAGAACTCAAACGCTGGCGGTTTGAATCCAATGTCATGGACACCATTGAAAAAAGCATCCGGAACACCATTGTCTGGTTTGACAAGGTGGATAAACTGCTGGAAAACTGTGCCAGAACATTCAATGTCATGAAAGACACCATGCTCAAGCAGGCATCGACCCCGGAAAAATTTATTCAGTGGGCCACGGCCCGAACCGATCTGAGTCCGGAACGGGCATTGCTGCTTCATCAGGACATCCAGGCGGTGATGGATCAGATGGCCGCCAAAAAAGCGCTGATCAAAGGAGATGCCGAAGATCTTCGTGCCATTACCCAGGGCATTGACAAGGGCCGGAGTAATGCGGATTATGCCAAACGGGAACTGGTGCGGGCCAATTTGCGGCTGGTGGTGAGCATCGCCAAAAAATACACCAACCGGGGATTGCAGTTTCTGGACCTGATCCAGGAGGGCAACATCGGGTTGATGAAGGCGGTGGACAAGTTCGAATACCGCAGAGGGTACAAGTTTTCCACGTATGCCACCTGGTGGATCCGCCAGGCCATCACCCGGGCCATTGCGGACCAGGCCAGAACCATCCGGATCCCGGTACATATGATCGAAACCATCAACAAGCTGATCCGCACCTCCCGGTACCTGGTGCAGGAAATGGGCAAGGAACCCTCTCCCGAAGAGATTGCCGAAAAAATGGAAATCCCCATCGACAAGGTGAGGCGGGTGCTCAAGATCGCCAAAGAACCCATTTCTCTGGAAACCCCCATCGGCGAGGAGGAAGACAGCCATTTGGGAGATTTTATCGAAGACAAGAAATTTTCCATCCCATCCGAGGCAGCCATCGATTTCAGCCTGGCGGAACAGACCCGGAAAATTCTGGCCACGTTGACGCCCAGGGAGGAAAAAGTGTTGCGCATGCGGTTCGGGATCGGAGAAAAATCGGATCATACCCTGGAAGAGGTGGGCCGGGATTTTACCGTGACCCGGGAAAGGATCCGGCAGATCGAGGCCAAGGCATTGAGAAAACTGCGTCATCCCACCCGGAGCAAGAAATTGAAGACGTTTATTGAAAATTAACTATTGACTTGTGAACCGGTTTACTATAGATATTTGAAGTTTGTTTGATTGCCGTGAATAATGGGCCTATAGCTCAGTTTGGCAGAGCCACCGGCTCATAACCGGTCGGTCCCTGGTTCGAATCCAGGTGGGCCCACCAGACACATCTGGCACAAAGCAGAACAAAAAAAAGATGACCCGTGGTAAAAACTGTATGGATGAACAACCCAACACAAGTGAGAGCAGCAAAGGGGGGCAGGTCGAGCATGACATGCCTGTTGAAAAGACAACCCGGACCCGACAACTTCAAAGCGTGGCAATCCGCCACGCTTTTTTTGTTTTCAGGCAGATGAATTCATGAATCCCACCGTCAGACAGATACTTTCGCTGATCGATACAGACATCGCCCCATGGCACCTGGCAGAACCCTGGGACAATTGCGGGCTGAGTGCCGGAAACCCGGAATGGCCGGTTCAAAAAGTACTGGTCGGGCTCGATCCGGGCCTGCCCGTGCTCGAGGCTGCGCAGCAATGGCAGGCCGATATGGTTTTGACCCATCACCCATTGTTCATCACACCGGAAAAAAACATTGATTTCAGTGAGATGCCCGGGTTGGCCATCGCTTTGGCCGCCACCCGGAAAATGGCCATCGTGTGTGCACATACCAACCTGGACAAGGCGGAAAACGGGTTGAATGACTATCTGGCCCACCGCCTGCAAATCACGGTTACACGGGCACTGGAAACACAAAATCATGAACAGGAATCTCCGGCTGCCCCGCCGACCGGTCTGGGACGTATCGGAACCCTGTCTTCCCCCATGTCTCTGACCCGGATGGCGGATCAAGTCAAATCGCGGTTGGGGGTGAACCCGGTCCGGGTGGTGGGGGATCCCGATCTGCTCGTCCATGATATCGCGGTATGTTCCGGTTCCGGCGGCAGTTTGATCCCGGCGTTTCTTTCATCCGGCGCCACCGTGTATGTGACCGGGGATATCAAGTACCATGAAGCGCGTCTGATCGAATCCCACGGCAGGGCATTGATCGATGCGGGACATTTTGCTTCGGAAATCATTGCAAAGGACCTGTTGACCCGCCGGTTGAATCAGGCGGTTGCCCGGGCAGGGTTCTCCCTGGAAATCCGGGCATTTACCGGGGAAACAGATCCATTTGTATCCATATAAGGACGTTTTATGAATCAGACATTGAAAAAAGAGATTGACACCTTGGTCCGTCTTCAGCAGATCGAGCTGGAAATGAACCGGCTCCGGCAGGAGGTGGAAAAAGTGGAAAATCAAAAAAAGGAACTGGCCGTCCGGCTGACTGCGTTTGAAACCGCCCTGGACGCGGATAAGCTGGCCCTGGAACAGCTTCAGCAGCACTGTATCGACCTGGAAGGGGAAATACAGGTGGTGAATGACCGGATCATCAAAAGCAACGAAACCTTGAGAATGGTCAAAACCAACAAAGAATACCAGGTGCTGCTCCGGGAAGTGGATGACAACAAAAAACGCAAGAACAGTCTGGAGGATCACGTGTTGACGCTGTATGAACAGCGGGAGGACGCGGAGGTCCGGGTCAAGGAATCCCAGGCCCAGTTCCTGCAGCTCAAAGCGCAGGTCCAGGCGGAGCAGGCAAAGATCGATGAACAGACCGTGGGGGACAAAGAACGGCTTTCCGAACTGGAACAACAGCAGCAATCCATTGGAAAGTCCCTGGATCCGGCCCTGCTGAACCGGTTCCGGAGAATTGCCAAAATGAATCAGGGACAGGCGGTTGCCCGCGTCAGCAATGAAACCTGCACGGGATGCTTCATGAATGTGCCGCCCCAGCTGTGTATCGAGGTGCAGCGGGGCAACCAGATGATCTCCTGTCCCCAGTGCAGCCGTATACTTTATTACATGGAAGAATGATGAGATGTTTCGGTCTGACCGGACCAGACGATCGCCGGGTCGATATGTCGACCGGGAGGAAAGTCCGAACACCACAGGACAGGACGCTCCATAACGTGGAGTCACGGTGACGTGAAGGAAAGTGCAGCAGAGAGCAGACCGCCGGCAGCCCCTGGCTGTCGGTAAGGGTGAAACGGTGCGGTAAGAGCGCACCAGTTTTCCAGGTGACTGGAAAAGCTTGGTAAACCCCGTCCGGTGCAAGACCAAATAGGGAAACGCTTGAGGGCGGTCCGTCCGAAGTTTCCGGGTAGGTTGCTTGAGGGATACGGCAACGTACACCCCTAGATGAATGATCGTTGACCGGGTTCGGGTAACCGGATCCGGTAACAGAATTCGGCTTACGGGCCGGTCAGGCCGAAACTTTCAAAATCAGGACACAGAAACTGCCGGAACACGACACCCATGATGGACACCTGTGACATTACCTTTCTGGAAAAAGCCAATATTTTTTCCTTTGATTTTCTCAAATGCATCCGGTTCATCGATTCCATTGAAGATGACACCTATCTGTTCACCAAAAAGCTGTATTCCAAGCTGATCACCAACTCCCATATCCTGGAGGATTTCCTGGATTTTCACGGGGCCAAAAAAAATTCCGACTGGCTGTATTACCGGGAGCTGTGCGCCCTGGTCCGGCATCTGTCTCTGGCCTGCTATTCCCAGCGCCATGTCCTGAACCGGTTGTCATTTTACCGGCTGGGGGATCATCCCCTGGATCTGTTCAAGCAGGAAGCCATTGACACCCTTCGAATTCTTCAGGATTCTTTGAAACTGACCGCGCCGGTGATTCTGGCCGAAGCCCGGCGGCTTGACGTCACCATTCCCGGTTCCCGGTACAGCCTGCATTTTTTTCCGGGCATCACCTCCACGGAACAGCTGGATCACAATATCGATGACTTCACGGCCCGGGACAATCAGAAAAACAATCTGACCCGGATCTCCAGTGAATTTCTGGATGTGGTCAAGGCATTTGATCCGTTTTCATTTTATGAGCGGTATGATGTGAAAACCATTCAAAATCTGGTACCGGAAAAGATCAACGAGGTGGTGATCCGAAGTTTTGAAATGCGGATACACAACATCCAGTCCTCGTTTGATTCTTATGTGGTGAAAACCCAGTCAGAAGAGGAGAACATTCTGCTGGAACAGCTGCGCAGTCATTTTTCCATTGTGTTTCATATCCTTCAGGTGATGGGGCGGCTGCTGCATTTTTATGAGCGGCATCTGTATGACGTCGGTTTCAAGGATGTGTACATGCGGGTGCGGCGGTCTCTGGCAGAGCTGATCGACCCGGATGTCCTGCTGGACCGGGCCGTGAATTTCTGTCTGTTTTACGCGTGGAAATTTTTGTCCTCCGGAAAACAGGTGGCATCCCAGATCATGAACCAGAACATGGAAACCGGATCCATCGAGGTGACCATTCCCATGGACCGGGGGTTTCACAGCCGGCCCAGCCTGCTGGTGGCAAAAATTGTCCAGCATTACGGGGGGGAGGTGGTTCTGCACGTGGGCGAAGACCGGTTTGATGCGTCTTCGGTGCTGGATATCCAGTGGGCCGGGGGAAAGATCAAGAAAGAAAATTACCAGAGCGTGGAATTTTCAGGTGATTCCAGGGCATTGAACGATCTGAAGGTGCTGGCCGGCGTCAATTACGGCGAAGATCACATGGGCAAGGGGATTCCTTTGCCCAAACAGCTGTCCTACCTGAGCTGACCCATGACCGGTATTCAGTGCATCCCCATTGTCGTGGCAGCCGGCCGGGGCACCCGCATGGGAGGTCAAATCCAAAAACAGTACATGGTCCTGGACAATCAGCCGGTTTTGATCCGGACCCTGGATCGATTCGACCGGCACAAAGCCATGGACCGGATGGTTCTGGTGGTACCGGAACAAGATGTGGAGGTCTGCATGACACAGATGATCCAGCCCCGGGGATTCACCTGTCTTGTCCATCCGGTGGCCGGGGGAAACAATCGCCAGGCGTCGGTGCAGAACGGGATTGACAAAGCCATGGCACTGGCCCGGGATCCGGCCCGGTGCCTGGTGCTCATTCACGACGGGGTCCGCCCCTTTGTGTCCCGGCATCTCATGGACCGGCTCATGCAGACGGCCCTGCAGACCGGGGGATGCATTCCGGTGCTGGCCGTGACCGACACCCTCAAGCAGGTGGACACCCGGGGTCGGATCGTAAAAACTGTGGACCGCACCCGGATGTTCCGGGCACAGACGCCTCAGGTATTTCGTCTCGATCTGATATCCCAGGCCATGACCCATGCGGTGGACACCGGGTTTGCCGGAACCGATGATGCATCCATCATGGAACATGCCGGATTCCGGGTCGAAACCGTTCCCGGAGATCCTGCCAACATCAAGCTGACCACCCCCCATGATCTGGTGCTGGCCCGCCATATTCTGGCCCTGCAAAGATCGGACAAACCGTCTTAATCACCGTTTCGCTGGTTTGCTTCCTGTTTTGGATCAAAACATTTGACAGCCCAAAAACAGGTTGGTATACCAGGCAGTATTATATCCAGTCCAGGAAAGTGGAATCAAAGACCGATCATGATATCTGATATTACCGATCACATGCTGTCCCAGGACAGCCCCCTGGTACTCACACGCCGGCAAGGCTCTCACAAGGCCTGGCTGGCGGCCCGGATGTTTCACCGCCTGAACCGGGATCTGCTGGTGGTGTTGCCGGATCCGGGCCAGGCAGAGACATTTGTCAATGACCTGCGGTTTTTTCTGCCGGACCGGAAAAATGCCATCCTGCTTTTTCCCGGCCATGCCATTTTGCCATTCAAATCCCTGTCTCACCACCGGCAGACATCTTTGCGCCGCATGGCCGTTCTGTCCAAATTGTCTGCACCCCGGACCGGTTCGTATCTGGTGGTGACCAGTATTGACACACTGTTGTGTAAGCTGATGCCCAGAACCCGGTTGACCCGGTATGCCGAACTGGTGATGGCCAATGAAGAAACCGACCGGGAGGTCCTGATCGACCGCCTGGAAGCCGGTGGATATCATCGGACGTCTTTGGTGGAGGATCCCGGAGAATATGCCGTGCGGGGCGGCATACTGGATCTGTTTGTTCCCGGGATGGCCCGGCCGGTCCGCATGGAATTTTTCGGAGACCTGGTGGAAACCATCCGCAGTTTTTCTCCGTATACCCAGCGGGGAATCAGGGAATTGTCTGAAATAATCGTGGTGCCGGCCACTGAAGCCATACTGCTCAGCCAGGATCAGCCCCATGTGCTGGCACGGCTCAGGTCACACGCCAAAGCCGCCGGCCTGGACGATGCCAAAATCCGGGAATATGTCACCCAGATGCGGGAAGCCGGGCGGATTGCCGGCATCGAAACCATGCTTTCGATTGTCTACAACACCCTGGATGACCTGTTTGATTACCTGTCGAGTGATGTCTGCGTGATCTGGGATTCTCCGGAAGATCTGGCGGAAAAAGCCGGGGATTTTGAAAACCGGGCCCGGCAGAATTACCAGGCCCTGGTTGCGGAAAAACGCCTGGGAGGGGATCCGGACCAATGCCTGGTGCCGTTTGATCCGGTGGCAAAAAAAATCAAACAAATCCCGCACCTGGTGTTTGACGATCTTGCTTTGACCCCGCCCCGGACCGGGGGCGCCGTGTTTTCATTTCACCCGGAAACCATTGACATTCTGCCGGGAATCCCGGGGATGAAAAACCGGTCGGACACCCCGTTGAAGCCCCTGGTGGACTGGATCGACTCCCGGGTGACCGCCGGCAGCAAAATTGTGTGCGTGCTGCATCAGGATGCCCAGGTGCAGCGACTGATCTCCTTGCTGGCACCTTATGGCCTGACACCGGTCCGGTTGACAACCTTTCAGGATGCAGAATCCTGTGCTGCCGGGCTGTATTTTGTGGTGGGTTCCCTGTCCACCGGATTTGTGTGGACGGATCAGCACCTGGTGCTGATCACGGAAGAGGAGATTTTCGGCAGAAAACGGGTGCGGCGCGTCATGCGGTCCTCCCGGGATCTGAAAACCGAAATGATCGCCCCCGAAGAGCTGGAGAACGGGGATATCGTGGTGCATGCCGAGCACGGGGTAGGGCGGTATGACGGCCTGGTCAATCTGAATGTGGGCAAGATGTCCCAGGACTTCATCAAGATCGTGTACCACGATGAGGATGCGTTGTATCTGCCGGTGGACCGCATGGAGATGATCGGCAAATATATCGGTGTGGACGGTCACAAACCGGTGCTGGACAAAATCGGTTCCAAAGCCTGGATCAAATCCAAGGCCAAAGCCAGAAAAGAAGTGGAAAAAATGGCGGCGGACCTGCTGGATCTGTATGCAAAACGAAAAACCAACAAAGGGTTTTCCTTCAGCCGGCCGGATCACTATTACCAGGATTTTGAAACCACGTTTCCCTATGAGGAAACCCGGGACCAGCTCACAGCCATCGATGAAGTGCATCTGGATATGGAGTCGGATACCCCCATGGACCGGCTGGTGTGCGGAGATGTGGGATACGGCAAAACCGAGGTGGCGATCCGGGCCGCATTCAAGGCGGTCAATGACGGCAAGCAGGTGGCGATGGTGGTCCCCACCACCATTCTGGCGGAACAGCATCTGGCCACGTTTCAGGAGCGGTTCAAGAACTATCCCGTGACTATCGCGGGTCTGTCCCGGTTCCGGTCCCGCAAGGAACAGACCGCTATCCTCGACCAGATGGCAGACGGTCGGATAGATATCGTTATCGGCACCCATCGCCTGCTGCAAAAAGATGTGGTGTTTCAATCACTGGGGCTGCTGGTGGTCGATGAGGAACAGCGGTTCGGGGTCCGGCACAAGGAAGTTCTGAAAAAGAAACGCAGCACCGTGGATGTGCTGGCGTTGAGCGCCACCCCCATTCCCAGGACCCTGCACCTGTCTTTGAGCGGGATGCGGGATATCAGCGTGATCAAAACCCCGCCCGCGGACCGGCAGCCCATCATTTCCTACATCACCCCGTATGAAGATGCCGTTGTCAAAGATGCCATCCACAAAGAACTGGCCCGGGACGGCCAGGTGTTTTTTGTTCACAACAATATCAAGACCATTTTCAAAGTGGCGGACAATCTGAAGCAACTGGTGCCGGATGCCCGCATCGGCGTGGCCCATGGCCGGTTGTCCGAAGCGGAGCTGGAACGGGTCATGCTGGCATTTGTCAACATGGAGATCAATCTTCTGGTGTGTACCACCATTATTGAATCCGGCCTGGACATTCCATCGGCCAACACCATGATCATCGACCGGGCGGAACGGTTCGGGCTGTCCCAGATCTATCAGCTGCGGGGCCGGATCGGACGGGGAGATCACCAGGCCTATGCATACCTGTTTGTTTCCGATGAATCCCGGATCTCCAAGGATGCCAGAAAACGGCTGGCCGCACTCATGGAATACCGGGATCTGGGGTCCGGGTTTCAAATCGCCATGAAAGACCTGCAGATCCGAGGCGCGGGAACGGCTTTGGGCGCATCCCAGTCCGGACACATTGCCGCGGTGGGATATGATCTGTTTTTAAAGCTGCTGGATCAGGCGGTCCATGATATCAAAGGAGACACCCATGTGGAACCGCTGGATCCGGAAATCAATGCCGGCATGTCCACGGGGTTTCCCGAAACATATATCGAATCCGTGTCCCAGCGCCTGACCCTGTACCGCAGACTGTCCCGGCTCACTTCTTTGTCCGACATTTCCGACATGAAAAAAGAACTGAAAGACCGGTACGGCCCATTGCCCCGGCCTGCGGAAAACATGCTGTTGAAGATCATGCTCCGGGTATTGGCCATCCAGTGCGGTGTCCAGCGGCTGGACATCGATCCTTCGGCCCTGGTGCTGACGTTTTCTTTGCCGCACCTGCCCATGCCCCTGCCGGAGCTGGAGAAAAAATGGCAGTCCGTGGCACGGTCTGAATGGATCAAAAAAGACTGTGTTCAGTTTCATTTAGGCTGTAAACCCAACCAGACCGCCAAGGCCCTGGTTAAAACCAAGCAGATCCTGTCCGCCATGACCCGATAGTTTTCAAGTCAATCTGTCAGTGAGCCGGTGCGGGGGGTTCTGGATCTGGAAAGGTCATGATGATATTTTCACAGATGCCGGATTTTCAACGGTTTGAACGCCTGGTGTTCAGGAGAAAAAATGTGCTGGGACTGCTGCTGACATTCAGTCGCCGTCTGTTCAACGCCCGGCAGGCCGGATTGCTGTACGGCACCAATCATACCGGGGAACGGTTTCTGCCTCCCCGTCAATGGGACCGGGGCGTGGTGCATCAGATCAACGGCCAGGGAGTGTCCGGGATCGGCCTTACATGGGTGGGTCCCACCCTGCTTCGCTGGTTCGGCATTTCTCCCATCTGGCTGTACAAAAGAGATGCCCAGGGCCGGCGGGTACCCACGGACGGGGTGATTGCCAATGTCATCCGCAAACACAGTGAATATTACGCCAGCGGCATCAAAATGCTGTTCACAGACCATATCCCCCGGAAAAAAATGGCAGATCACCCCTTCAGGGAACATATGACAGTGACTGCCTATGATGGCCAGCGGTTTGAAATACTGCCGGACATGCAGGTGAACATGAATATCATCCACTGGTTCAAGCCGGATAATTTTATTTCCGTGTACATCCCCGATTTCGGGGCCATTGTGCTCAACACCGTGGAACCCCGATTGTTTGAAAAAACCGGGGATGATCCTGTATCCTATCCCCGGGAATTGAAAAACCGGCTGGGCCAGCTGATCTCCGCCATTGAAATTGCATCCATCGCCCACCTTGGCCGGGCCAAAGGCCGAAGGGCCGCTAAAATCATCTGGCGAAAAGAAAGAAATCTGAGAAAAGCGTTTGTTGAAATGAATGAGAAAGCCGGAAAAATGGACGAGTTGAACAAGCATCTCCAGGCGGTGGGCGCGGTGACACCCGATCAGTTGAACATGGCGCCCATGATCGAACCCAACGGGGTGTTTGGGTTCATCGACATGGTGTCTTCCAGTGAAATCCGCACACGCCTGTCTCCCAGGGATTTTTTCATGGTTTTGAATCTGTGCCATGAAATCACGGCTGCCACCGCAACCGCGTATGGGTGCCGGGTGGATAATTTTTTGGGGGATGCCGTGTTTCTGGAAAGTATGCCGTTGTTCGACCCGGCGGATCGGGTCATTCCTGCCAGCCTGTCTGAGCGGGTGATGATCATGACCCTGGCGCTGACAGCCGTGCTGACCCAGATCCAGGCATTGACCAAAGGCACGCACCCCATGGACCCGGACCGGCAGGTGGCCCACTGGGTGAAAATCCATGGCATCTCCATCGGGTACCGGGCCGGCATGTCTTTCGGGTCCGCACTGGTAGGGCCTCTGGGCAGCCGGGACCGGCGCATTGTCACCGGCATCGGCAAACCGGTCAACACGGCCTCGCGCCTGGAAAGCTCGGGCCGAAAAAACGGGATTCACATCGAGAAAAAACTGCTGGAGATCCTTGAAAATGCCACGGTTTATCCAGGCACCCCGGTGTTGTGGCAACTGGCGGCATCCGATGCCGAATGCCCGCCTCAACCCAATGTCCCGTTCCTTGAATTTCTCGCGGACCGCTTTCACCTGACACAGCCTGTGATCCGGAAAATGTCCCCGGTTTCATACAAAGACTTTCTCAGTGACGACACCTACCTGATCTGCTGTGATCCGGACGGTGAGGACGCGAATTTGAAAAAAGATGAGGTCTGTGCCGGTATTTAATCGTCCGGTGTGATTTTTTTGTTAAAAATCCTTTGAATGGTCGGTCAGGGCCGCCATGAGGGTTCGGGTGTGCGAGCCGGGGCTGCCGGTACCAATGGAGGTGTCATCGATCCGGACCACCGGTACCACGCCTTTGCTGGTGCCGGTGATGAACACCTCGTCAGCCGTGAGCAGTTTTTCCAGGGGGATCAGGGATTCAGACACCTCAAACCGGTCTGCCGCTAAAGACAGGATCACTTTCCGGGTAATGCCTTTGAGGATCCCTTCTGCCGGCGGGGTGACCAGGGTGTTGCCGAAAAACGCGAACAGATTGCTGGTGGTGCATTCCAGGGCATTCCCGTGCCTGTCGATGTAAATCACTTCCATGGCCCCGGCGGCCCGGGCCCGGTTCATTGCCATGGCGGCCGGGAGATAGGCCGTGACCTTGGCCCCGGCCAAAGGCCGTTCCTGCACCAGGGTGATCACCTTGACCCCCTGGGTGTACCATTCTTCCGGCAGTTTGTTGATGGGGGTGACCATGACGATCAGCCGGGGACGTCCGGCGGGTGTCATGTAATCAGGGCTGGAGCCGCCGGTGATCACGATGCGGATGTTCACCTCTTCCAGTCCCGGGTTTTTTTCCAGGATCTGGAACACGATCTGTCTGATATCTGCCCGGGTCCAGGGCAGGGCCAGTCCGATTTTTTTTCCCGATTCCATGAGCCGGTCAATATGTTCATCCACAAACCAGGGCCTGCCGTGGAAAGTGCGCATGATATCACAGATACCGATGCCCCGGAGCACGGCCAGATCATCCACCGGGATCTTTGCCTCACGGGCGGGAACAAACGCGCCATCCACATAAAAGACGGTCATGAAAAAAATTCTCCTTGAATTTGGTGATGCCTGTTTTTATAGTACACGCTCAGTCAGATTCATAAGTAAGACTTTTCATTGCGGGATGCAAGGGGGCACAGATGGATTTTTTTCGAGGCATTCAATACAATATTCAGGGACTGCTGCTGTCTTTCAGGCATCCGGTCCTGTTGTGGCTGGGGATTTTCCGGTTTGCCGTGATTCTGATCCTGGCGCTGCTGTTTTCCGGAATGATTTTTTTCTGGCATGACGCTGTTTTGTCCATCATCTGGCAAATGCCGGAAAACAGACTTCTGGTATATGTGTGGCATGCTGTTTCATGGATACTGTTTCTGGTGCTGGCAGCCCTGGCAGTGGTGGGGGCTTATCTGACGGCACAGGTATTTTTTTGCGTGTTCATCATGGATTACATGTCCCGGGTCACGGAAAAAATTGTTCTGGGAAAAGAGATCTCCTATGCCGACGGGTCCTGGATCAAGCTGGCGGGGTATTTGATTTTTCAGGAAATTCCCCGGGCCGTCATACCTATGATCATCGCCGTTGTCATCATGGTGGCAGGATTTTTCACGCCCCTGGGACCGGTGATTTTCTTTTTATCCGCCATCACTGCCGGGGTGTTTCTGGCCTGGGACAATACCGACCTGGTCCCGGCCAGGCAGATGCAGCCGTTCAAAGACCGGTTCCGGTTTCTGCGGCAGAACTTAGGGTTTCATATCGGGTTCGGTCTGCTGCTCATCGTTCCCTGGCTCAATATCCTGATGCTCTCGTTTGCTCCGGTGGGAGCCACATTGTATCATATCCACAAACTTGAAAAGGAATTGAAATGAACATTCTTGTCACCGGCGCTGCCGGATTTATCGGTTACAGCCTGAGTGCCCGGCTTCTGGATTCAGGACATACGGTTTACGGCATTGACAATCTCAATGATTACTATGATGTGAACCTGAAGTACGCCCGGCTTTCCCGGCTGGAAAAAAAGACCGGGTTCGTGTTTCAGAAACTGGATCTGGCGGACCGGCAGAATATGGCGGCCCTGTTTGAGGCCCACGCGTTTGACTGCGTGGTGAACCTGGCGGCCCAGGCCGGTGTCCGCCACAGCATCGACAACCCGGCCTCTTACGTGGACAGCAACCTGGCCGGATTCGGCAATGTCCTGGAAGGGTGCCGCCACAGCAGGGTCAAACACCTGGTATATGCGTCTTCCTCGTCCGTGTACGGCCTGAACACCCATATGCCGTTTTCCGTTCACCAGAACGTGGATCATCCCATCAGCCTGTATGCGGCATCCAAAAAAGCCAATGAACTCATGGCCCACACCTACAGTTATCTGTATAATCTGCCCTGTACGGGATTGCGGTTTTTTACGGTATACGGCCCCTGGGGCCGTCCGGACATGGCATTATTCCTGTTCACCAAAGCGATGTTGAACAACAAGCCCATCCAGGTGTTCAACAACGGCAACATGCAGCGGGATTTCACCTATATCGATGATATTGTGGAAGGGGTAATCCGGGTCATGAACCGGATTCCGGAAGCAAACCCGGACTGGTCGTCGGACCGGCCGGATCCCTCGTCCAGCTGTGTTCCCTACCGGCTGTACAACATCGGCAACAACCAGCCCGTGGCGTTGATGGATTTTGTCAAAGCCATTGAAACGGCCCTGGGCAAAAAGGCGACCATTGAATACCTGCCCCTTCAGCCCGGGGATGTGCCGGCCACCTATGCTGAAGTCAGCGATCTGATGGCCGATACCGGATTCAAACCATCCACGCCCGTGCCCCGGGGCATTCAACAGTTTGTGGACTGGTACCTGGCCTATTACGGCCAATAGCCGGAATTCCCGGGCCAAAACAAGACGGTCCTGGCCCGGGATCGGGATACATTCAGCCGACGTGCGGGACACCGCTGGTTCAGCGAGGTATCATTCCAGGGCACGGGACACGATTTCATACACATTGGTGGACAGGTCCGGAGCATTGGCCAGGGTTTCCAAAAATTGTTTCATCCGGTTTCGGCGGTGGGGGTCATATTTTTTCCATTGATTGAAACACCGGGCCAGCCGGGCCGCAATCTGGTGGTTGACTTTGTCCAGTGCCAGAATCTTGTCTGTGACAAAGGCGTATCCGGTGCCGTCTTTTTCATGGAACCGGATGGGATTGTGCATGGCAAACCCGTAAATCAGGGACCGGACCCGGTTGGGATTGGTCAGTGTGAAATCCGGATGATTCACCAGATCCATCACAGAAGTCAGGGTGCCGGGCAAAGGCGAGACCGCCTGAACCAGAAACCATTTGTCCATGACCAGCGGGTCATGGGACCATTGGTCGTAAAACCGGGCCGCGCTTTTCTGTTGTAACCGTTCGCTGGTGGAAGAAAGGATTTTGAAAGCGGCAAATTCGTCGGTCATGTTTTCAGCATTCACAAACGCGTCCCACACCAGATCACAGGCAAACCGGGTGCCAAGGCTTGCCATATAGGACAATGCCAGGTTTCTCAGGCTCCGGCTTCCAATGTCCTGGATGGAGAGACTTTTGGGATCGGAATGGCTGCACTGGTCAATGATTTGGATAAACAGGGGGGAAAGGGAGTCGGCCAGATACGTTTTCAAATGAAGTCTGGCCTGGTGCACGGCCTCCACATCGATGACGTCAAACAGGTCCGCCAGTTCCGTTTCCCGGGGAATGACCAGGGCGCTGGCCAGAAACGCCCGGGCCGCGGACCGGGCGGACAGCGCAATTTCGAACGCCTGGACCAGATTCTGTGACACGGTCAGAGGCCGGTGCTCTGCAATGGCGGACACCAGCTGCTGAATCTCTTTGTTGAACAGGGTCCGGGCCGCATCCCACCGGTTGACGTCATCGGTGTCACGGGCCATGAGACAGGCCAGTTCCGGGTCTGTGAAGTCGGTTGATATCCTGACCGGGGCGGAGAACTGCCGGAACACCGAGGGCAGGGTGCCGGGCGGCATGTTCTGAAACGTCACCGTGTGTGTCTCATCGGTCATCTGGATCAAAGATGAATGCCCGGAAATGATGTCATTGCCTTCGGGATCGATCACTCCCATGCGGATGGGAATATGCAGGGGCTGTTTTTCAGACGGATTCCGGTCCGGGGGTGTCTGCTGGGAAAAGGTGACAGACAGGGTCCGGGTGTCTGGATCATAGGATCGTGTCACAGTCACCAGAGGGGTGCCGGACTGGGTGTACCAGCGCTTGAACTGTGTCAGGTCCAGGTGGCCGGCCCGGGCCATGACCGACAGAAAATCCTCGACCGTGACGGCCATGCCGTCAAACTGCTCGAAATACCGGGCCATTCCCTGTTGAAACGCGGTTTCTCCCAACAGCTGATGAATCATGCGAACCAGTTCCGCGCCTTTTTCATACACGGTCATGGTATAGAAATTGTCCATCTTGATATAGGCGTCCGGCCGCACCGGATGGACCATGGGGCCGCTGTCTTCGGGAAACTGAAAGGCACGGAGGTTTTTCACGTGGGTGATACGTTCCACAGCCCTGGAGTTCAAATCCGATGTGAATTCCTGGTCCCGGAACACGGTCAGCCCTTCTTTCAGGCTGAGCTGAAACCAGTTTTTCAACGTGACCCGGTTGCCGGTCCAGTTATGAAAATATTCGTGCCCGATCACCCGCTGGATGTTCATGAAATCCTCGTCCGTGGCCGTGGCCGGGTCGGCCAGCACATATTTGGCGTTGAAAATGTTCAGTCCCTTGTTTTCCATGGCACCGGCATTGAAATCATTGATGGCCACAATCTGGTAGAGATCCAGGTCATATTCGAGACTGAACCGGTCTTCATCCCATTGGATGGCCTGTTTGAGGCAGGTCATGGCATGGTGGCACCGGTCGATGTTTTCCGGTTCCGCAAAGATCTTCAACGTGATCGGTCTGCCGGATTTTGTGGTAAAGGAAGATTCGATGGACGAGAGGTCACCGGCCACCAGGGCAAACAGATAACACGGTTTTTTGAACGGATCTTCCCATTTCACAAAATGCCGGTTGTCCGGCAGATCCCCCTGTTCCACGGGATTGCCGTTGGACAGCAGCACCGGACATGTGGTTTTGTCGGCAATAATAGTGCTGGTATACCGGGACATGACATCGGGCCGGTCCGGAAACAAGGTGATGTGGCGGAATCCTTCGGCTTCGCACTGGGTGCAGTAAATGCGGTTGGATCGATACAGTCCCTCCAGCCGGGTGTTTTTCTCCGGACAAAGCAATGTCCGGGTTTCCAGAGTAAACCGGTCCGGTACATCCGGTACAAGGAACTGTTTTTTGTCTGCCTGAAACGCTTTGGAAGACAGGTTCTGACCATCCAGTGTCACGGACTGAATCTCGAAATCCCCCATATCCATTTTCAGAACCGGGGATGTTTCGGGTTTGTCAGGATTTTTGTACAGGGTCAATGTCGATGTCACCCGGGTTTCATCGGGCTGGATGTCGAAAACAAGATCTGCATGGTCCACGAGAAAATCAGGCGGGGAGTAGTCTTTGAGCTTTATAAGGGTATGTGTTGTCATAATGGTGCACAATAAAGGCAATGATAAAACTTGTCAATATGCGGGATCCAGAGATTGTTTGGGGTTGACAAAATGATGTCACTGAGAAAGAATGCCGTGTTACAATGAATCGCAATGCCCGACGTTTCAAATTTTTTCAGCAGGTATGGCAATGTCATGGTAAATACGCTGCAACCCCCGAAACCGATCAAACCGGAAGAGATTCTGGAAATCATTGTCAGAAGAAAATGGCTGATCATTCTGCCTGTCTGTTGTTTTCTGACGCTGGGGCTCGGGAAGACTCTCACCGCCCCCAAGACCTACCAGGCCTCCACCCTGATTCTGGTTCAACAGCAGAGCGTTCCATCGGAATATGTCCGGTCCGTGGTGACCTCGAGTATCAACCAGCGGATCAGTACCATCTCCCAGCAGATTCTGAGCCGGAGCAACCTTGAAAAGATCATCGATCAGTTCAACCTGTATGCGGACAGACCCGATATGTACATGGAAGACAAGATTGCCCAGATGCGCCGGCGGGTACAGGTGAAAATCGAGCGGGCCCGGGGGGGCACGGACGCGTTTTCCATTCAATTCAGCGGCAGAGATCCGCACCGGGTCATGCGGATTGCCAATACCCTTGCCAGTTATTTTATGGATGAAAACATCAAAGTCAGGGAAGCCCAGGCCGTGGGAACCAGCGAATTTCTGGAGCAGGAACTGGAAAAGACCCGTCAGCGCCTGGAAGAGATGGAAACCAGATTGTCAACATATCGTGCCGCTCACATCGGGGGCCTTCCCGATGAACTGGACAGCAATCTGAGGACCCTGGACCGGCTTCAGCAGCAGATGGCGGACAAGCATGTCATTCTCAGGGAGGCGAAAACATCGCTGGCCCTGGTGGAATCCCGGATAAGCGAGATCGAAACCCGCTCCCGCCAATCTTTCCAAAATGGTGCTGACACACCGGCAACCGGTTCAGGAGGCGTGGGTACGGAAAATCAGGAAAAACTGTCCCAGGCCCGCCAGGAATACGACCGGCTGCTCACCGTTTACACCCCCCGTCACCCGGATGTGAAGCGTCTTTTGAAAACCATTGAAAATCTCGAACAACAAGTGGCCGAGGAAAACGAACGCAGTTCCGAAATCAAAGGCCCTGGACAGTCCGCCCCGGTTCCGGATTCATATGATCCCCAGCTGGCACGGTTGAGATCGGAACAGGATCAGTTGGAAAAAGAGATTCAGGCCCTGACCATGGAGCTGGATGGAATCGAAAAAAAGATGAAAGCCTATCAAAAAAGGGTGGAAGAAACCCCCCGCCGGGAGATGGAACTGCAATCATTGAACCGGGATTACGCCAATATCAGGGATGTCTACAATTCCCTGCTGAATCGAAAACTGGAAGCAGAACTGTCTGTGAACATGGAAAAAAGACAGAAAGGCGAGCAGTTCCGAATTCTGGATTCTGCCAAATTACCGGAAAAACCGGTGTCACCGGATGTGAAAAAATATTTTTTTCTGTCCGTGGTTGCCGGGTTCGGACTGGCTGCCGGGATTATTTTTCTTCTGGAATTTTTTGATTCATCGATACGACAGGATGAGCAGATCGAAGAGGACCTTGGCCTGGCAATTCTGGCCGATATTCCGGAATTGCAGTCTCCGGGCACAACCACGCGCAACCGGGTGGAAATGGCTGCCTTTGCGTTATGCTGCCTGTATGCGGCGGCATTTCTGTCGTTTTTTGCCGTCCTTTATGTCAAAGGTCTGGACCGGACCCTCGATGCCATAAAAACAATGCTGCATGTGTAACTGCATGGATTGACAGGGGGATACTGACGTGGGAAAACTTTTCGATGCCCTGGAAAAAGCCAGGCAGAACCATGAAATACAGGAGCATGCCGTTCAGGAGCATGCCGTTCAGGAGCATGCAGTCCCGGACCCGGAAGCCCCGCACCAGGAAGTACAAAGCAAAAGGATTCCTGCCGATGACCGGCAGGCTTTGCCGGATACCGTTCATCCGTCCATTATAACCCTGTTGAAACCCCATTCCCTGGAAGCGGAGCAATTCAGACTTTTGAAAAACAATATTCTGTTTCCTGAAAAAGGGAAACCGCCCCGGTCCATCATGATCACCAGCCCGTCTCCGTGTGAAGGCAAATCTTTTGTTTCAGCCAACCTGGCAGTCAGTATTGCCCGAAGCATCGATGAATATGTGTTACTCATGGATTGTGACCTTCGATCGCCGACGCTTCACACCCTGTTCAGCTTTCCGGACGGCCCGGGGCTCAGTGATCATCTGTCCCGGGCCATGTTGTTGCCTGACCTGCTCAAAAAAACCTTTATCAACAAACTGACCCTGCTGCCGGCAGGCACGATTCCGCCGAATCCATCTGAACTGCTGTCATCGGAACAGATGCGGACCCTGCTCCATGAGGTCAAATCCAGGTACCCGGACCGATATGTGATTATTGACACCCCACCCCCCAACCTCACGTCTGAAACCAATGCCATTTCCAGGGTGGTGGACGGCATTGTGATTGTGGTCCGGTACGGGGAAACCACACGAAAACAGGTGAATGAGATCATTGATATCTATGGCAGGAAAAAAATTCTGGGGGTGATTAAAAATTTTTCAAAAAAACCGGTATTGTCCCGGTATCCCTACAGCCATTATGGCAACAAAAGTTGAATTGTTCAGGGTTTTGTATTAAATAGAAACAGAAACAGGCATTCAAACGGATGCTGTTTTTACCGGGTGTCGTGGTGTGAAACGGCACCGAAAGGGCGGAGCTATGCGCAAATGGGTCTGTGTAATGACAATGGGGTTGGCTGGGTTGATTCTCTTGACCGCAGTTTCCGCAACCGGAGCGGAAAAGACCGACGGCATCAATGCAAGTGAAAATTATTTCATCGGTATCGGAGATGTGCTCAGCATCCATACCTGGAAAGAGCCGGACCTGTCTCTGGACCGGGTGCAGGTGCGCCGGGACGGCAAGATCACCTTTCCCCTGCTGGATGATATTCCGGCCGTGGACAAGACCACTGTGGAGCTGAAACACGCGATCCAGAACCAGCTGACCCAATTTGTGGAAGCCCCCATGGTCACCGTGACCCTGGTCGATGCCGTGAGTCAGCGGTATTATATTCTGGGCGAAGTTCAGGAAATCGGCGAATATCCGTTGATTAAAAAACTGACAGTGATCCAGGCCTTTGCCCTGGCCAGGGGATTCACTCAATGGGCATCCAAGGACCGGATTCTTCTGTACCGTCGCAATGGAAAAGACCTCACGGTATTTCGAATCGACTACAAAGATATCGTCAAAGGTCAAATGAACAAAGATATTTTTCTGCAGGCCGATGATCTCATCATTGTGCCATAATCATCCCATGAAAAAAAATGTCGGCAGACACATGTATACAATTTTTCGATTTATGGTTCTGATCTTCGGGTGTGTGTGGGCCTTTGCAGGACAGGGGCATGCCAGAGCCGTTTTCCAGGTCCTCCCGGTGTTGTCCGTGTCAGAGGAATATCAGGACAATTATTTTTCCACCGGTACCGACAAACAGGAAGAGTTCATCACCACTTATGCCCTGCAGTTTTCTGCCGGCATTCTGGAAGAAAAACACCGTCTGTACCTGAGCTATTCTCCGGAGTATAAAGATTACAGGAACCTCAATGACCGGGACCGGCTCGGTCATTATGTGACGCTGACCGGAGAAATCACCCCGGCCCGGCACACGGATCTCACATATGGACTGGTTTACGATGGGGACTCCGACAACCTCGAAGGAGAATCCAGAAGTCACCAGGCCTATGTTTCCGGCACATCCCAGACGGGTAAATCCACCCGCCTCACCTATGGTCACCAGTATGAAGACCGGTTCGACCGCCAGTCCCGCACCGGGGATTACAAGGAACACGCCCGCAACACCAGCCGGGCCGGGGTGCACCACCAGTACGGCCCCAAAAACCATGTGCGGGTGACCTTTCTGTATGAATTTGATTCCTATGAAAACCCGGACCCGGATGCCTACACCCGGTATGAACCGGCCGGATATGTGTCCTACTGGTTTTCCCCCGGATATGGAATGGATGCCAACCTGTCCTATGAAGACCGGGATTTTGACGATACCTTGGATTATACCAGAACCCTGTCCGGAGATGTCCGGTTCATCAAAACCGTTTCCAAAACCTTTGACACCTATGTGAAGTACCGGCATTCCTATTCGGAAACACAGGATCTGACCCACCATATCTTTCATCCGTCCGTGGGGTTTGACTGGCAGGTCACCGAAGATGCCGGCATCTCTTTGGGGGCAGGGGCACTGATCCATGACTGGAGCGGCAATGGCAGTGATTCCGTGGATCCGTTCCTGGATATCGATGCCTATAAAATATTCAGCTTCAGTCCCAAAACCCGTCTGTCTCTCACCGGCACCAGCGGATATGCCCCTGCCGGTGACCAGGCGGCCAGCCTGGGATTCACCACCTATTACCAGGCAGGGGCCCAGTTGAACCATCACCTGTTCAAACAGGTCACATCCAGCCTGTCAGCCGCTTTCCGGCGGGATGAGTACCAGGAAACGACAGCTGACAGAGAGGACACCCGGGTGATACTGGGGGCGGGCCTGGCATGGCAGCCCCTGAAATGGATGTATGTCAATTTCAGTTATTCTTTTGTGGATTTCACTACCACGGGTGCTTTCCGGGAAGACTACACGGACAACCGCCTGTTTCTGAAAATCGACCTGGTACCTGAAACCCCTGTGAGAATGGCAACCGACCCGTCCAGGCAGACCCTGGAAGATACGTTGTTCAGATGGGAGAGATAACCATGTCCTGGCTCAGACTTGTCGTGGTGGTGGCACTCCTGGCAGCGGCTCACGGGGTGGTGATGCTCACCAGCCGCACTGAAGAGATTCCGCCGGTCAGATCCTTTCATGAATTCCCGGACCGGATCGGACCCTGGCAGGGCAGAAAAGGGGCTCTGGATGATAAAATCTTCAATGTACTGGGTGTGGAATCGTATGTGCTGTCAGGCTATACCCGGCCTCCAGACCAGTATGTGAACCTGTATATCGGGTTCTACCAGAGCCAGCGGAAGGGGGATCTGATTCATTCTCCCCGGAACTGCATGCCGGGTGCCGGATGGGACATTGTGGAAACCGGCCGGGAAATACTGACGGATCCCGAGACCGGAGCGTCTTACACGGTGGCCTCCCTGGTTTTGAAAAGAGGGAACCAGTACCAGATGGTGCTCTACTGGTTCCATTCCAGGGGCCGGATCATCGCATCCGAGTATATGCAGAAAATCTGGCTGGTGACGGATGCGGTTTTCCGCAACCGCACCGACGGCGCATTTGTCCGGCTGATCACGCCGGTAAAAAACAGCCGGCAGGAAGCAGTCCTGCTTCTCAAAGAATTTGCCGATCATCTGAAACCTTTACTGGATAAGTATATCCCTGACTGAGGCCATGAATATGACAGAAAAAAACACCCGTTTCTGGATCCAGGCCGGCCTGATCGCCGCCGGCTTTATCCTGCTGTTTTTCAACACTTTTTCCGGACTGGTGTCGGACTGGTCCTCAGACCCCAATTTTTCCCATGGATTTCTGATCCCGGTGATCTCCCTTTACATGGTCTGGTATAAAAAGGACCTGCTCACAACGATCCCCAGACAACCCTCCCGGATCGGTCTCGGGATCATCATCCTGGGGCTTTTGGTCCATGTGGCGGCCAATATCGGTGCCGAATTGTTTCTGATGCGCTTTTCCATGGTGATCACCTTGTCCGGGATCATCATTTACGCGTTCGGTATCCCCATGTTCCGGGCCGTGCTGATCCCGGTGGCTTATCTGGTCCTGATGATTCCCATTCCGGCCATTCTGTGGAACCAGGTGGCATTTCCGCTTCAACTGCTGGCGGCAAAACTGTCTGCCGGCATGATTACATGGATCGGAATTCCGGTGTATCGGGAAGGCAACATCCTGCATCTGGCTGTCACTTCCCTGGAAGTGGTGGATGCCTGCTCAGGCCTGCGGTCCCTGACCTCTTTGCTGGCGTTGACCGGCATCTTCGCGTATATGGCCCCGTTATCTGTGGTGAAAAAATGGATCCTGTTTTTTTCCGCCGTTCCCATTGCCGTGGCCGTCAATGTGATCCGGCTGACCATCACCGCTGCCATGGCGGTGTGGATCAGTCCTGAATCCGCCCATGGCTTTCTCCATGACATGTCCGGACTGATCATATTCGGGGCCGCCCTGGTCCTGGTATACCTGGTATTTATCATTGAACTGAAACTTGAAAACAGACAGACAGGAAAACAATCATGAAACTGACAATCATCGGCACCGGCTACGTGGGTCTGGTGACCGGGGCCTGCTTTGCCGAAATGGGCAGTCAGGTCACCTGTGTGGATATTGATACCGCAAAAATCGAGAACCTGAAACAAGGGATTCTGCCCATCTATGAGCCGGGCCTGGAAAGAATTGTCCAGGAGAATATGGCGGACGGCACGTTACAGTTCACCACCCGTCTGGAAGATGCCGCCCGGGACTGTCAGATATTTTTCATTGCCGTGGGCACCCCGCCGGGCGAAGACGGGTCCGCTGATTTGCAGTATGTCCGCCGGGTGGCGGCCCGGATCGGGCAGTGCATGACCGGTTATGCCGTGATTGTGGACAAATCCACAGTACCGGTGGGCACGGCCGACCAGGTGGCTGAAGTGGTGCAGGAAGCGCTGGACACCCGGGGGTCGGATCTTGAATTCGATGTGGTGTCCAACCCGGAATTTCTCAAGGAAGGGGCCGCTATCCAGGATTTTCTCAAACCGGACCGGATCATTGTGGGAGCGAACTCGGAAAGGGCCGCCAAAATCATGACCCGGCTGTATGCCCCGTTTTCCATGAACCGGGACAAGATGATTCTCATGAATGTGCGGGATGCGGAGATGACCAAATATGCGGCCAATGCCATGCTGGCCACCAAAATCTCGTTCATGAACGAGATCGCCGGTATCTGTGAACACCTGGGCGTGGATGTGGAAAATGTCAGAAAAGGAATCGGGTCCGACTCCCGCATCGGGTATTCGTTCATCTATCCCGGGGCCGGATATGGCGGGTCCTGTTTCCCCAAGGATGTCAAGGCCCTGATCAAAACATCCAGGGATACCGGGGTGGAGCCGGCAGTGCTGGCAGCCGTGGAAAACCGGAACCATCTCCAGAAAAAGGTGCTGGGTGAAAAAATCAAATCCCGGTTGGGCACGGATTTGAGTAGCAGACGGTTTGGGCTCTGGGGACTGGCGTTCAAGCCCGGCACCGATGACATGAGAGAGGCCGCATCCATCGTTCTCATAGACAATCTGCTTGCAGCCGGGGCCACGGTGTGTGCCTATGACCCGGTGGCCATGGCACAGGCTGCCAGAGAACTGCCTGAAGCGTGGCTGGAAAGCGGCCGCCTGATTTTGGCAAACGACCAGTACCAGGCATTGGAGAACGCGGATGCCATGATCCTGGTCACGGAATGGAAAACCTTCCGGCGCCCGGATTTCAAGCGCATGGGACAGCTTTTAAGCCAGAAGATCATTTTTGACGGCAGAAACCAGTATGATCCGGAAGAGGTGACGGAATTTGGATTTGAATACCACGGCATCGGCAGAGAAGCCTTCCATCCTGCTGACCTTTGATGTGGAGGATTGGTTCCAGGTTGAGAACTTCAAGTCATACATCCCGTTTTCAGCCTGGGATACCTTTGACCTGCGGGTGGAAACAAATACCCTGAAAATCCTGGACCTGCTGGATGCCTTCTCCTTCAAACCCAAAGCCACTTTTTTTGTTTTGGGGTGGATTGCCCAAAAATGTCCGGATCTGATCCGGCAGATCCATGAAAGGGGTCACGAGGTGGCTTCCCACGGCTTCAATCACCATCTGCCGGACAGCCTGGACCCGGCCGATCTGGCCGCGGACCTCACCCAAAGCCGCCAGACCCTTGAAACCCTTATCAATGATACCGTATACGGATTCCGGGCCCCCAGTTTTGCCGTCGATGATACCGTGTTAACCGCCATTGCCCGGGCCGGATACCGGTATGATTCCAGTTTCAACTCCTTTGCCGGCCACGGCCGTTACGGCACCATCGATCTGTCCGGCGCACAGAAACACCTGGCCGGGTACCGGATCAACCCCCGGTTTTATGAACTGCCTGTCAGCAACCTGACAGTCAAAGACACGGTCATCCCTCTTGGCGGGGGCGGCTATTTCCGGCTGCTGCCCTTTGCTGCATTCAAACTGGGCATGGACCAGGTTTTCAACACCCAGGATGCCTTTGTTTTCTACGCCCATCCCTGGGAGTTCGACCCGGGCCAGCCCCGGATGAACCAGGCATCCCGGGGGTTCAAATTCCGGCACTACGTCAACCTGCATCGGACCGAAAAAAAATTGACCCGCCTGATCAACACATTTTCCCGCCACCGGTTTATCACCTGTGCCGACTATTTTGGATTGACCCCGTAAAGGGAGTATCCGAGGGAGATTCTGCTGTGTACCTGTGTATCGGGCAGAAGTTCGATCTGAGATTACCGGAATATTCAACAAGGCAAGTAAAAGAAACTGGGCCGGGTCCGGCCCGAAACCGATGAAACAGCAATCTATTGACTTTTATGCCCTGTCCCACCCCGACGGTCTGGCATACCACTTGTCAGCCTGGCGGAAGGCGGTGGAAGTGGCCTACGGGTTCAAGGGGGTCTGCCTGACCGCAGAATCCAGGGGCCGCATCCGCGGAATTCTGCCCCTGGTGCGCATCCGCCTGCCCCTGATGCCCGGCATCCTGGTCTCTGTGCCCTACTGCGATGCTGCCGGACCTCTGGCCGACACCCCGGAGATCGAACATGAACTCATCTCCCGGGCACTGGATCTTTCCCGCTTCATGGGCATCCGCACCGTGTCCATCCGGTCGGCACGCCCCATGGCCGGCCTGGACCCGGATACCACGGTCAAACCCGGCAAGGTCCGTATGCTGCTGCCCCTGCCGGACCGTGCCGACACCCTGCTGGCCGGCCTGAAAGCCAAGGTCCGCAGCCAGGTGAAAAAACCGTTCAAAGACGGCCTGACGGTGCAGTCCGGCGGCAGGGACCTGCTGGATGATTTTTACCCCCTGTTTGCCGAAAACATGCGGGACCTGGGATCACCCGTGCATGCCAGAGAATGGATCCGCCAGATCCTTTTCCGGTTCAAAAACAGGGCGGTCCTGTTCATTGTGCGCATGCCGGACCGCACCCCGGCTGCCGGCGGGATCCTGCTGTGCCATCCTTGCATGGTGTCCGTGCCCTGGGCATCCTCCCTGCGAGGGTTCAACCGCTGGAACCCCAACATGATGCTGTACTGGTCATTCCTGAAATTTGCCGCAGACCATCACTTTCCCATGTTTGATTTCGGCCGGTCCACCCCGGGGGAAGGCACCTACAGCTTTAAAAAACAGTGGGGAGCAATCCCCTCCCCACTGCACTGGGCGGATTTTCAGCCCGCGCCCGGTTCCAATAATCACCTGCTGCAACCTATATTCCGAACAACCGCACCTGCTGTATCCGGAAAAAGGGAAAAAGCGGAAAGATTGATCATGAAGATGCCGGTGTCTGTCTCCAGGATTTTCGGCACCATGACCAGAAAATATATCTCCCTGTAAATTTGTTGGTGCCCCACGCAAACCTCTTCAGCCGCCGGAAATCACTTGCTGATATGACGACAAAGGTCTTTGACAGTTCATTATGAAAATCCTGTACCTGGCCCACCGCATCCCTTATCCTCCCAACAAGGGAGACAAGATCAGGACGTTCAATGAAATCAAATACCTGTCAGCCGCACATGAGATCCACCTGCTGGCCCTGGCGGACAACCCGGAGGACATCCGATTTCAAGCTGATTTACACCCGTACTGTGAAAAGGTCTGCATCTTTGCTCTGAACACAACACTGGCCAGGCTCAAAAGCCTGATCGCCCTGGCCGGAGCCAGGCCGCTGTCAGCCGCCTATTTTTATGTGCCAAAGCTGCAGAAAACCCTTGATCAGTGGCTGGAGAGTTTTGACTATGATGCCATTGTCTGTTTTTCCTCACCCATGGCGGAATATCTGTTTCACGCACCGCTGCTCAAAACCCGATTTTCCCCGGATATGTCACAAAACCAGACCGGCCGGCCTGTCCTGATCATGGATTTCTGCGACCTGGATTCTCAAAAATGGCACCAGTATGCCGAACAGAGCCGGTTTGTGCTGCGCATGATTTACAAGACAGAAAGCTGTCGTCTCCTGGCATATGAAAAACAGATCAACCGGAAGTTTGACCATTCCGTATTTGTCTCACAAACAGAAATTGACCTGTTCAAACAGCTGT
>JAABUD010000231.1 GCA_011389555.1 Desulfotignum sp.
ACGCGGCCGATCCAGGTACCGTCTTCGATGGCATGGCCGATGCGCAGCTCCTGGCTGTGGCGGATCATGCCCCAGCCAAGATCATTGGAGATCACCACCACAATGGGCAGATTCTTGCGGATGGCGGTTTCAAACTCCATGAAGTTGAACCCCACGGATCCGTCTCCGGTGATCAGCAGGACCCGGCTGTCCGGATAGCAGAGTTTTGCGGCATTGGCATAGGGCAACCCCACGGCCAGGGAGCCGAAAACACCGTAATCCAGATACCGGCCCGGCTGCTTCAGGGTCCGGGTCATGCCCATCCAGGTGGTGGTGTCTCCCCCGTCCGCCACCACCACATCCGTATCCCGGTCCATGAAATTGTCGATCTCCTTTGCCAGGCGCAGGGGGTGGATGGGGATATGATCCGATTCCCACTCCTTTCGGGACGGAGCTTTGCCGTCGGTGTGGGCCTGAAGGAGTTTTTCCACCCATGGGGCAAACCGGGACACCAGTGAAGCAGACAGTTCTTTTTTGTCAATCTGTGAATGGCACCGGGTCAGAAAGGCGTGCACATCACTGGCCACGGGCAGATCCACACTGCGGTTGCGGCCGATCTCTTCGGGTTCGATATCCACCTGGGCGATCCGGGCCGCCGGGTTGAAAATATCTCCGAACAGGTAATACAAAGAGATCCGGGTCCCCAGGATGATGATCAGATCGGTTTCCAGATAGGCGGCAAAACAGGCCCCGGGCCGGAGCGCCACAGCCCCTTCAAAGCAAAGGGGGTGGTTGTCCGGAACCAGTCCTCTGGCGGATAAAGAGGTGAACACCGGGATGCCGGTCTGTTCCATGAACCGGGTCAGGATCTCTCCGGCATCGGCCTGCCAGGCACCGGTGCCGGCAATGATCACCGGATTTTCAGCCTGCTGGATCATGTCGATGAGCGCATCCGCCTTTTCCGGATCCGCCGGCCGGGATACGACCCGGGTGTTGATCTGCCTGACAGATGCCGGGTCCACCGGGGTGTTGAGCACATCGATGGGGATCTCCAGGTACACCGGTCCGGGCCGGCCGGAACCGGCGGTCCGGAAAGCCATGTCCATGTATTCAGGCACCCGGTCGGCCTTGCGGCAGACCAGGGCTTTTTTGACCATGGGTTTGATCACCTCTTCCTGGGGCATGTCCTGGAGATCCAGCCGTTCCTTGTTGTCCAGGCCCACGCACCCGGCGATCACCACCAGGGGGGTGTTGGAGAAATGGGCACTGGCCACGCCGGTCAGGGCATTGGTGAATCCGGGGCCGGCCGTGACCATGGCCACGCCCGGGGTCCGGGACAGCTTGCCCCAGGCCTCGGCCATGAACAGGGCCGCCTGTTCATGCCGGGTGTCGAAAATCTTGACATCAGAATTTTCCAGATGCTGGTAGATGGGGGTGATATGGCCTCCGCTCAAAGAAAAGATATAAGGGATTTTTCGGTCGATCAACGCCTGGGCTGCCAGCTGGGCACCGGTGATGGTTGTCATGGGTGAATCTCCTTTCAGGGGTGAAGAATGTAAATGATTACTGGGTCATGCTTACAGTTCCATGATTTGTCCGCCGCAGATATTGATGGCCTGGCCGGTCACATAGGAGGACTGGTCCGACGACAGGAATGCCACAAGGTCCGCCACCTCTTTCGGGTCGCCGATCCGGCCCATCGGGATGGTCTGGCACATTTTTGCTTCCTGTTCCTCGATGGAGGTATTGAAAAACTGCGCCTCCAGGCCGAACCGCCATTGTTCCAGGTCGGTTCTGATCTGGCCGGGACAGACGGCATTGACCCGGATGTTCAGTCCGGCCAGTTCCCTGGCCATCACCTTGGTCATCATGATCACCCCGGCCTTGGACACGGCATAGGCTCCGTTGAACAGCGGCGGCACCTTGCCGGCCCGGGATGCGGTGTTGATGATGCAGCCGCCGGTCGGCGGCATCAGGGGAATCACCGCCTTGCTCACCCGGAACACCCCGTTGAGATTGACATCCAGGGTCCTGAGCCAGGCGGTTTCGTCATAGGTGTGAATGCCGTTGGGCACCCCGAAAGTAGCGCCGGCATTGTTGCACAGGATATCCACCCGGCCGAAGACCTGCCGGACCTTTTCGGTCATCCGGGTCACGGTGCTGCTGTCGGTGACGTCCAGGGGGGTGCACAGGGTTTGAATCCCATGGTTTTTTTCCAGGTGTGCGGCAATCTGTGTCATTTCATCCAGAGCGCCGGTCTTGACATCCCCGGCGCAGTCTTCGGAACGGCCCAGGTCGGCGATGACAAGATGGCATCCGCACACGGCCAGTTTTCGGCATATGGCATAACCGATACCGGTTTTTTTGCCGGCACCGGTCACCAGGGCGATTTTGTCCTTCAGGTCTGTGAACACGGGTTTCCTCCTTTCAGGCCCGCCACCAGCTGTGCCAGGCTGAACGTATAGATTTGTTGATGGTCTTGTTTTGCCAGTGCGGTGTTTTCCAGTTTTTTCAGATGCATCACCCCATGAAGGGCCCCAAAGAAATGGACGGCATATTTTTTGGCATCGGTTTGTGCAAAGGTGTGGTCGGCCATGCCCTGTTCGATGATTTTTTGAATCAGGCCCAGGATTTTGCCGCCGGACATATCGACCTGGTTTTTCAGGTCCGGTGTAAAAAATATTTTGGAGGAAGACAGAAAATAATTGATCACATCATAATAGTCTTTGTGGTCATGGCAGAAAGTGTAGAATGCCTGACCGGTCAGTGTCAGCTTCCTGTCACCGGGGACCGGCCGGCAGTGAATCTGTTCAATGGTGCGGTACAACAAGGACAATCCTTCTTCCTGAAGGGCCGCGAAAATCTCTTCCTTGCTTTGAAAATAAAAATAGATGGTGCCCACCCCCAGTTCCGCTTTTTTGGCGATACCGGACATGGAAATGTTGTCGATGCCGTGGGAAAACAGCATCTTTCTCGCTCCATCAAGGATCTGATCCAGTCTGGCCTGCTTTTCATTTGCCCGTCTTTCTTTGATTCCCATACGGTGTTCCTTGTCCGGACGGCAATGGATAGAAATTAAATTCAGTATTCGAACGTCATTCGAATCACGATATTACCAATCTTTGTCAAAAGTCAAGAAAAATGTTTTGGAATTGATTCCGGGCGTTCATCGAAAGTTCCCACAGTCCGGCTCATTGGAATTTTGTTTGACAGACCCGGTTTTTTTGTTTTATTCCTGTACAGTTTCGGAGGTGACATGGCATGGCTGTTCAAAATCGATTGCAGAATGGAAAATTAACCTTGTCCGCCGGTCTTCTGCTCCTGTTGGTCTGTGCCATATGGGGCGGCAATGCGGTCAGCATCAAATTCAGCAACCAGGGAATCCCCCCGCTGCTGGCGGCAACGATCCGATCCGTGGCAGCCGGTTTTCTGGTGCTGCTGTGGGCAAAATTCAAAAGACAGGGGGTTCTTTTTCCCAAAGGTGCCCGAAGGCATGGCGTGATGATCGGTCTGCTGTTCGGGCTTGATTTTCTGTTTTTATACTGGAGCGTTTCCTTTACCACCGCGTCCAGGGCCACCATTTTTTTGTATTCCCATCCATTCTGGGTGGCTTTGGGGGCCCATTTTATCGTGGACCAGGACCGGCTGCATCCTGGAAAGGCGGCCGGGCTGATATTGGCTTTTGCCGGGTTATGGATGGTTTTCAGGTTCCAGTCGCCCATGCTGCCGGAAAACCACTGGATCGGCGATGTGATGGGGCTGGCCGCAGCGGTTTTCTGGGCTGCGACCACCCTGTATATCAAACGGATCAGCCAGACGGTGACTCTCAATCATTACCAGACCCTGTTCTCACAGCTGATATTTGCCATTCCGGTCCTGCTGGCAGGATCCCTTCTGTTTGAACATGATTATACCCTTGTCCTGTCCCCCGGTGTGTTGTGGGCAATGGCATATCAGATCGTGGTGGTCGCTTTTTTCAGCTACACCCTCTGGTTCTGGATGATTCACAATTTTGCGGTGAGCGGGCTGACTGCATTCACTTTTCTTGCGCCGCTGTTCGGTGTTGTTTTCGGTGCGGTGATTCTGTCTGAACCGGTGGGCATGAGGGTCTGGTTTGGCCTGGCCCTGGTCTGCACCGGTATTTATCTGGTGAACAGATCTCCCAAGGCCAGGCCGTCCGGATGATTTTGAAAGGATGAAGCACAGAATTCTGTCTTACAACCAATATATCCAGAGGAGCGGCAATGAAAATACCTGAAACCGGGCGTGCACGTGATGAGATTTTTGAAGCACTCAAGCGGTACAGAAAAAATGATATGGACTGGCAGTCGGGCAGGGCGTTCGGATATATTTTTGATCCGGGCCAGGAGATCCTGTCCTTTGCCAAGGAGGTCTACAACCTGTTTTTAAGCGAAAACGCCCTGGATTTCAGCGTTTATCCAAGCCTTTTGCAGATTGAGAACGACCTGGTATCGATGATGAGAAAACACCTGCAGGGCGGCCAAAAGGTGGTGGGCAATTTTACCAGCGGGGGAACCGAGAGTATTCTGCTGGCGGTGAAAGCGGCCCGGGATTACTTTCGGACGAAACGCCCGGATATCAAGGAACCTGAAATGGTTGTCCCCACAACGGCACACGCGGCGTTTCATAAAGCGGCCCACTATTTTGGTATCAAAACCGTGACTGTTTCCGTGGACACCAAAACTTTCAGGGCCGATCCCGAGCGCATGGCAGCACATATCACCGAAAACACGATTTTTATGGCCGGATCCGCCCCTTCCTATACCCAGGGCGTGATCGATCCCATTGCGGATCTCGCCCGGATTGCAGAAAAACACGGCATCTGGTTCCACACGGATGCCTGCATGGGCGGATTTCTGCTTCCCTATTTCAAAAGACTCGGCCGGGATGTCCCCGGGTTTGACTTTTCCCTGGAAGGGGTGTCCTCCATTTCGGTGGATCTTCACAAATACGCCTATGCCCCCAAAGGCGCGTCCATGATCCTGTACCGCCATCCTGAGCTGCGGGCCTGCCAGATGTTTGCCTTCACCCGGTGGCTCGGTTACACCATGATCAATCCAACGGTCCAGAGTACCAAGAGCGGGGGACCCATGGCCGCGGCCTGGGCGGTTCTCAACTATGTGGGGGACAGGCAGTACCTTGCGTTTGCAGAAAAACAGCTTCGTGCCGTGGATGCCATAAAAAAGGGGATTGCATCCATCCCGGAATTGTATCTTCTGGCTGAACCGGATATGACCCTGCTTTCGTTCGGATCTGAAAGCGTCAGTGTTTTCCATATCATCGATGAAATGAACCTCAAAGGGTGGTATATCCAGCCGTCGTTGTCCTTTGACGGGGTGCCGGCCAATATCCATCTGTCGGTCACGCTTTCCAACGTGGCCCACACGGACCGGTTCGTTGCGGACCTGAAACAGAGCGTGGCAGATGCGGAAAAACTGCCCTCCGGAGAGCTGCTGCCCCATGTCATGAAACTCATGGAAAAACAGGGGGAGGCAATCCTGGACGATCCTTTGCCCCTGTTTGCACTGGCCGGCATACAGGGCGGGCGCATGCCGGAGCGGATGGCACCGGTCAATGAGGTGCTGGATGCCCTGCCTTCCTTGTGGCGGGAAAAGATTCTGCTGCAAGTGACCAACGCGTTCTTTCATCCGGAAAACGAATAAACGAATCGCAAGGAGAAATGAAACATGGCCCCGCCGTTTCCCTTTGAACCGCTCCTGATTTTCGGTTTTCTCTCGCTGATGCTCCTGTTCGGGGTTTTGCTGCGGGCCTTTGTTCCCTTTTTCCAGAAATATCTGTTCCCGGCAAGCCTGATCGGCGGTCTTGTCGGGCTCGGGGTGATCAACATCGGTTTTTTTCCCATGGATACGGAAATGGTCAAGGCGTTTGCCTATCATTTTTTCAACATCTCCTTCATATCTGTGGGCCTGACCCCGCCGGATCCGGATACCGCCACCGGGAAAAAAAGCAGGACCCTGATCAAAGGCTCGGTCTGGATGGCCCTGGTCCAGGGGGCGATCTTTCCCATGCAGGCGGTTATCGGCACGTTCATCGTTTTTCTCTTTGTCACCGGGGGACAGCCCCTGTTTGACACTTTTGGGTTTCTGCTCCCCTTAGGCTTTAACGAGGGCCCGGGTCAGGCCCTGTCCTTTGGCCGGGTGTGGGAGACAGCCGGTTTTGCCGATGCCGCCACCATCGGGCTCACCTTTGCCACTTTGGGCTATTTTTTTTCCTTTTTTGTCGGGGTGCCCATGGCCAACCGCGGCCTGAAACAGAAAACGTATGCCCGGGAAAGACTGCCGGAATTTTTTTCCCGGGGGATCCTTCCCAGAAACCAGACCCCGCCTTCGGCAGGCGGGATGACCACCCACAGCGCCAACCTGGACAGTCTGGCTTTCCAGTTTGCCCAGGTGGGGGTGGTTTATCTGATCACCTATCTCTTCCTTGTTTTCATTACCGGCATCTTCTCCCCGGACGTCGCTGGTATGCTGTGGGGGTTTTTCTTTTTGTTCGGGCTGGTGTTTGCCGTCATCCTCCGCAGCCTGGCTGCCCGGACCCCTTTTTCCCGCCTGATGAATCCGCCCTTCCAGCGTCGGATCACCGGGTTTTCCGTGGACTATCTCATTGTGGCCACGGGCTGCGGCATTGAACTGCTCGTGCTCCGGACATATGTGGCCCCGCTTTTTGCGATCGCGCTGACAGGCGGTATTCTGACCACGCTGCTGGTATGGATGCTGGGCAGACAGCTTTCTGAGTATCGCCTGGAGCGGGCCGTGGCCATCTACGGTGTGGTAACGGGCACGGTGGCCTGCGGGCTGATGCTGCTCCGCATTGTGGACCCGGAGTTCAAGACCCCGGTTGCCAGGGAACTGGGGTTCATGAATATTTTTGCCGTTCCCGTGGTGGGGGGACTGACAGCCCTGCTGAATGCGCCTTTCTGGTGGGACTGGAGCACCTTTGCCACCTCCCTTGTGCTTGCCGGCATTCTCTTTGCCGCCCTGGTGTTCCTCTTGAACAGAAAATTATGGCATAACCTGTAAAAATGGGTTTCGTACTTTCAGACACGCTGTTGATGGCCGGTATCGTGTTTTTTTCATATACGGCCCAGAGCATCTCCGGTTTCGGCAGCACCGTGATCGCCGTTACCCTGGGCGCCCATTTTTTCCCCCTTCCTGTGCTGATCCCTTCGCTGGTATTTCTGGACCTGCTGCTGAACGGATACCTCACGGCCCGGTATGCCGGGCATGTCCGGCAACGAATTCTCTGGGTCCGGATCATTCCGTTCATGGCAGCCGGTGTGGCCGCCGGCCTTCTTTTGTTCGACATACTGGCCGGACCGGTACTGAAACAGATCCTGGGGCTTTTCGTGATGGTGATTTCCGCCAAAGAAGTGGTGTCCCTTTTCACATCTTCTCAAAAAACGGTGCACCCGGTTGTGCAGAAAGTTTTCTTTGCCCTGGCCGGTGTCATTCACGGCCTGTATGCCTCCGGCGGTCCCCTGGTGGTTTATGCGGCAAGCCGCCTGCCCCTGGACAAGACCGGGTTCCGGGCCGTGCTCACAGCGCTGTGGAGCATCCTGAGTGCCCTCATGACTCTTTTTTTTATATACAACGGCCAGTGGACAGGGGAGACCGTCCAGCTGACCCTGTTTCTCCTTCCCGGGGTTGCCGCCGGCCTGATTGCCGGTGAGATACTTCATAAAAAACTGACAGAACGGCATTTCCGCTTTTTTGTCTATATCGTTCTCTTTGTAGCCGGTGCCACGCTTTTGTAGTGTCAGGGAGTGTGTCGTTCAGGAATGATCAATAACCTCCCGCACCTTTTCTGTCAGCTCCGCCATTGAAAACGGCTTCTGGATAAATGCCACGTCCTTGTCAAGGATCCTCTGGTGGGCAATGACATTGGCGGTATACCCGGACATGAACAGCAGCCGGATGTCCGGGTAAAGAGCGGTGATTCTTGTCGCAAGATCCCGGCCGTTCATTTCAGGCATGACCACGTCACTCATGAGCAGGTCGATGGGGCCGGCATGATTTTCTGCCTTTTCCAGGGCCTGTGCCGGTGTGGCTGCGGATATGATCGTATACCCGTTTCGCTCCAGCATCATGCGGGTCATCCTGAGAATGGCAGGTTCATCTTCCACCAGCAGGATGGTTTCCGTGCCGCCGGGGGCAGTTTTTTTCTCAGGCACAGCCATGGCTGCATCGGTTTCAGTGATATGCCGGGGCAGGTAAATCCGGAAGGTGGAACCCTGGCCGGGTTCACTGTAAACATTGATGAACCCGCTGTTCTGTTTGACGATGCCGTAGGTGGTGGCAAGCCCCAGACCCGTGCCTTTTCCCGCCTCCTTGGTGGTGAAAAACGGCTCGAACAGCTTGCCCAGGGTGTCTTTGTCCATGCCGCAGCCACTGTCACTGACCGCGAGCAGGATAAAGTCACCGGGGATAAATCCCGGGTGTTCACTGCAGTACACATAATCAAAGGTTTTCTTTCCGGTTTCAATCGTGAGTTTGCCCACACCTGAAATGGCATCCCGGGCATTGACACACAGGTTGGCCAGGATCTGGTGGATCTGGGTCGGGTCCATTTTCACGGACCAGAGATCGGGGGCTGGTGCCATACCAGATCGATGTCTTCTCCGATAAGCCGGCGCAGCATGGTCAGCAGGTTTTCCACGGTATCGTTCAAATCCAGCCGCCGCCTGTCTTCGGGATCGGCCCAGATGTCAAGTTCAAGAGAAGATTTTCCCAGCACCTCCTGCCGCGTATACCCCATGGTTTTGGTGAATCCTTCATTGATGTCAATGTATACACCGTCTTCAAGCCGGTTGAGATTGGTTGAATCCGGACCTGTATGGAATGCCAGACGAAATTTTTCTTCACTTTCCTGCAGCGATTTCTCTGCCTGTTTCAAAGGTATCCAGAACTGCCTGTCTCACATGGCACCGGGCACAGGCAGGCCCGAATCGCACTTTTTGCTGTGGCCGCACCCCTGCAATGAGGTCTTGCGGTGAACACACCGGATGAAATCCCCGCAACGCATTTTTTCGGCCCTGTCGGGTTTCAAACCAAAAATAGTATCAGCCAGAGGATTGGTGTATAACACCCGGGCATCATGATCAAACACCACGATACCTATGGGCGATGTTTCCAGGATGATCTTCATGGCTGCATCCGACTCAACGGCCGGCTTGTGCCCCATATGTTCTTTCATTGTCCCCTTTGCTCCATTCCGGCGGGTTGCTTGCAATACGAGGTTCATAATTTTCAGGCACCCTCTGCGTAGTGCTTACAATAACAGGTTTTGAATGGATTCGGTATCAAGAAATATTTTTTGCCATGAAGGACACGTTCGACACCGGCTTCAAGGTTTTCAATTGGTGTTGCATTTTGCCAAGATCATGATAGATTACAACAACAGCCCTGTTACGATTTTTTTACCCAAAAAAGGCAGGCGGGTGTTATGGACACGAGAATCCAGACAATACTCTGCGCCATCGATCTGTCAGACTATTCGGCCCATGTGATCTCCTGGGGCAGGGTTCTGGCAAAAAAATGCCGGGCATCCCTTGTCATCTTCCATGCGGTGCCGCCCCCCAGGGAGCGGCTTGACAGAGTCGCTTCCTTTTCCGGAAATCAGGCCCTCTGCCTGGCAGAGCGGACCATCACACATCTCATGAAGGAAACAGGGATTCCCTGGACATCCTGTATTGTGCAGGGTGAGCCGGCTGCGGCACTTGCCAGGGCGGTCAAAGAAAACAGGGCCGACCTTGTCATTGCGGCAAGCCACGGGTTTTCAGGGTTTAAGCGGGCGTTTGTGGGCAGTGTGGTCGAACGGATGGCAAGAAACAGTCAACAGCCTTTTCTCGTGCTGCGATGTCGGGAACACCCGGAACATCCGGAACACGAGGGGAACGGGCCTGATATCGGAAAAATCGTTGCTGCCTGCGATTTTCCTTCCTGTTTTCCCGCAAAACAGGCAGCTTGTTTTGCAGGGCTGCTGGATGCGGACCTCGATGTTGTCCACTGTGCCGTGTCGCCGGCAGATGCCGAAATCAGTGAATGTCCGGACAGTTATTGCAACATGCAGGCAAAGTTTGAGCAGCACATCAAAGAGCAGATGCTCTCAGCCCTTTTCCGTGAGAGACAGAAAAAGCCGGGAAGGATAGCGGTGACCGTGCTGGAAGGAGATTCCAGTGAAAAGGTCATCGGGTTTGCCCTGGCAACCCGGTGTGATCTCATGGTGACCGGGGCAAGGCCCCGTACTTTGCTGGGCAGACTTTTAACGGGGTCGACAACGGAAACCCTTATCAGGCAGGCGCCCTGTCATGTGCTTGTCATTCCGGAAACAAAAGAGAACCGGACCGGCAGGGGAAAAAGACCCACCGGCGTTGTCATTGACCCGCGGTTTCTGGACCATGACCCATCCCATGGCCACCCGGAATCACCGGAAAGGCTTGCAATGCTCATCGATCTGGTTACGGGATTGAAAACCGGTCTGGGCCTGACGGTCATCAGGCCGATACCCGCTACAACCGAGGAAATCCTCCTGGTCCATTCTCCCCGTTACCTTGAACAGGTGGCGGCCACACAGTTCAACGCGCAGACCTTTTTGACCCCTGACACCATTGCCTCGCCAAAGACATTCCAAACGGCCCTGCTGGCCTGCGGTGCCGTGATAACCGCCATCAAGGAGATGGCTGCCGGGACCATCGAAAACGGGGCCGTCTTTGTCCGGCCCCCGGGCCACCACGCGGAACGGAGACGTGCCATGGGCTACTGCATTTTCAACAATGTGGCTGTCGGTGCCATGTATGCCAGAAAGATCATGGGCCTGCCAAGGGTGCTTATCGTTGATTTTGATGTCCACCATGGAAACGGGACCTACCATATTTTTGAAAGAGATCCCACGGTGCTTTTCTTTTCAACCCACCAGTACCCACTGTTTCCGGGCACAGGGCTCTTCACTGAAACAGGCTCGGGCAGCGGTGAGGGCTATTCCATCAACATCCCCCTTTCAAAAGGATATAGAGAGGCGGAATTTACAGCGATTTTCATGAAGATCCTGAAACCGGTCGCCAGGGAGTTCAAGCCGGATCTTATCCTTGTCTCAGCCGGTTTTGATATTCACAGATCAGATCCCCTGGGGAAGATGAAGGTGACCTCCAGGGGGATTGGCCCCATTACTGCGTCGCTCATGGACATTGCCGGGGAGAACCGGGCCATGCTTCTTTTTGTCCTTGAAGGCGGGTACCATATCAAGGCCCTGAATGAAAGCGTTGAGATGATGTTGCGGGTCCTTTCCGGGGCGACAGAATCAAACTACGCGGTGGTGGCGGCAGGGGCCGATAAAAAGAAGACAACCCGGGTGATTCACCGCTGCTGCCATGTTCACAGGGCATTCTGGAAGGAGATGTCGCATTTATGTTGAACAAAATCAAAATCATGGAGTCTTCCATAGAGAAATGGGAGAAAATCATTGCCGGCAAGCGCAGCGATTCCGGGGTGGTGGACTGCCCGCCGTGCCGGATCTATTACATGCTGGCCTGTATCGGCTGCCCCATTGCCTGGTATACAGGGAAAAAGTTCTGCAAGGGCACTCCCTATCCCGCCTGGCTTCATCACCAGATCCAGGCCCATGACAAGCTGTTGAAAAAGGTCTATTGTGATGAGTGTGTCACCCTGGCAACGGAGATGCGCGATTTCATGGCCGAAATCAGGGATGCCCTGAAGGCTGAACAGGCCGGGGAAACGGTCAAGGACGGCGGGAAAAACAAGCCCCATGGATAATCACGCGTTGTTCACCGCAGTCAGCCTGGTTGAACTCATCCTCTATCCGGCCGGGCTGCTTCTTTGTTTCAGGCGCTGGCGCCATACCATGGCCGAGGCCGCTGCCGCCGCCCTGGTCACCACACTGATGCTGTTTTGTCTTTTCCAGTATGCGGCCCTGGCCCTGCCGCTGCCCGGCATCCGGCTTTTACCCGAGGCCGGGGGGATCGGGGCCCTTTTTCTTGTCTGGAAATATCGCAAAGGGGCGAAAAAGGTACTAAAGGATCTAACACATTTTGTGCCCGGGCGCCACCGGGTGATGCTGATCCTCTTTGCCCTGTGCTGGGGATACATGGGTGCCAAAGCGCTTTTTTTTGTTCCGCACCCCCACCACCTCAAGGTTTTAGACCCCCTTTCCCAGGCAGCCGGGACCAGCCCTTTTTCTTCCAGTACCGTGGTCATTTCCGGCCATTTTCTGCGGTCCGGGTCAGGCCCGGGCGCGGGACTTCCCGGTTTTTTCGCCTATACCTCCCTGCTGTTTTCCACCTACGCCCTGAGCCGAAGATACGCATGGGTTCCCATCTCTTTTACCGTGACCGCTGTGGTGGCTTCCATGCCGTGGTTTGTCTGTCACGGGGTGGGTCCGGGTTTTGATATCATACCGGCAGCGGTGGCCCTTTTCTTTCTTTTGCTGGTCTACCGGCTGATTGAAACGCCGGGGTCCCTGGATTTCTGCCTGGCTGTCTGCTGTCTTGGCTTTCTTTTTTCCCATGGCAACGGAGGCGTTGTTTTTTCCATGGTGCTGACAGTGCTTTTCTGTTTGTTGATGATTCGCAGACACGGGTTTTCACCAATCATAACGGCAAGACATCACTGGAAAACACTGTTAGTGTCGTTGTTACCAGCCCTGGTTTTTTCCCGGTTCTGGACGGGCATTCCTGCGTTGTTTAACGGTGCTGAAAAAAACAGTGAGGGCCTGGCCGGAGCAGTGACCAGCTTTCTGGGCTATGTGATAGCCAGTCTGGATATTCCGTTTCTCCTGGACCTGGTGAAGGCTGACCCGGCAGTATCCTCCGGGCTGCTGGATTATCTGGAAAAAATATATGTTTCAGCGGCTGCGCCCCTTCTGGCTCAGGGCCGTTCAATTCCGGCCTTTGATCTTTCCTGGTACCGGGGTGAGGGGCCGGCATGGTTTGGGCCTCTGGCCTTTTTTATTGTACAGCCGGCCGTGGCGGTTGCCATGTTCCGGGGTCCAAGAAGACTTAAAGCCGTGGCCGTGGCCCTGGCCGTTTATGTCTACCTTGTTTGTCTGATCCCTGGATGGCACCCGGGCAATGTGGTCTTTTTTTCGTTCTTCTATGCGCTGGCCGGCTTTTTTGCGGCCTTTCTCCTGCCCCCCTGGCGGCTGGGGCTAAGGGCGAAACGGGGCCTGCAGATCATCTGCCTCCTGATTCTAGTCCACTCATGTCTGGCGCTGTAAGCGGGGTCACTTCGTTTAAAGAAATCAGATGATACCCGCCCCTGTTTATCTGCTCTATCCTGCCAGGATGCCTTCAGGTTTTTCAAGTGATGTTTTTTCTTGACTAAGGTGGCCTTCTACTGATATTCATTTAAACTAGATTCGCTTGTACCAGTGGAGGAATTCTAATTGAGGGGGGTTCGGTGTTGTTTAAAGCGGTGTGTCTTAAATAGTCAATGCCTATTCCATTGGTGCAAAAAAGCAAAAGGAGGATGCCATGCCGGGACGTCATCTCACCCATGTGGTAACCGATCTCAACGGCAGGGAGTTGCTGCCCGCCGGTATCCTATGACAACCGTACCGCCCTGGAGGAGATCATTCGCCAGGCCTGGGCGGGTATCATCAGCAAAACCGTGGCCCAGGTATTGATTTCCCTGAACCGTCGCTCGAAGCCGTATTACAGCTGCTGCACCCTTTCCAGCGAATACAGGGGGCAGCCGCCGCAGGACAACGTCTATGGAAGCGTGAGTTCTGACAGCGTCGCCCATGCTTAATGACCTCGTTAGCGGCAACAAGATCGAATCGGGAATTATTCTGGCCCCGATAACTCTGTCTGGCAGATGCCTTTTTTATACTTAACCTGCAGGAGATGACTATGAAACCCGTGGTGGCCCTGGTGGGCCGGCCCAATGTGGGAAAATCAACGCTGTTCAACCGGCTGATCCGGGACCGGCAGGCCCTGGTGGATGACATGCCCGGGGTGACCCGGGACCGGCATTACGGAGAAGCCCGGTGGGATGACAACGTGTTTACCGTTATCGACACCGGCGGGTTTCTGACCGGGGATGACGATTATTTTGCCGCTCAGATCAGAGATCAGCTGGCCGTGGCCGTGGGACAGGCCGATGCCCTGGTATTGATTCTGGATGGGCGGGCCGGGTTGTCCCCGTATGATCATGATCTGGCAGCCATGCTCCGCAAGGCGGGAAAACCGGTTTTTTATGTGGTGAATAAAATTGAAAATCAGCGTCAGCACGTTGATTTAGGGGAGTTTTATTCCCTGGGCATTGAATCGGTCTATCCGGTGTCGGCTGAACACGGCATCGGGGTGGCGGATCTGCTGGATGATCTGGTGGCCGGGTTTCCCGATGTTGTGGAGCCGGACATGGAAGATGACAACACGGTCCGCATCGCCATTGTGGGGCGTCCCAATGTGGGCAAATCCAGCCTGGCCAATCATCTGTTCGGAGAACCCCGGGTGGTGATCAATGAAAAAGCGGGAACCACCCGGGATGCCATCGAACTGGAAGTCTATCGCAAGGAACGCCGGTTTGTGCTGGTGGATACGGCCGGGATCCGGCGCAAGGGAAAGGTGACCGAAAAACTGGAAAAATATTCCATTCTCAAATCCCTGAAAAGCCTGGAAGACTGTCATGTGGCCTTGATTCTCATCGATGCGGCCGAAGGCATCACCGACCAGGACATCACCATTGCCGGGTATGCACAAAAAAAAGGATGCGGCGCCATTTTTCTGCTCAACAAATGGGATCGGGTGGACAAACAGGAGAAAGGGGAAAAAGCCTATATTGCCGAACTGCGGCAGATGGCCAAGTTTCTGTCCTATGCCCCGGCCATGACCATCTCCGCGTTGACCGGTCAGCGCTGTCATCGGATTCTGGATATGGCTGCCAAAGTGTATGAAGAATACCAGTTCCGCATCAATACCGGAACACTGAACCGGATCATCGCAGATGCCGTTCACAGAGAAGAACCGTCTTTGCACAAAGGCCGGCGCCTCAAATTTTTCTATGCCACCCAGGTGGCCACCCGCCCCCCGTGTTTTGTGTGCTTTGTCAATTACCCCAAAGCGGTGCATTTTTCCTATGAGCGGTATCTGGTCAATCAGCTGCGGCAGATGATTCCTTTGCACCTGACGCCCATTCGTCTGTATTTTCGGGAAAAAACCGGCCGCATGGATTTTTCAGGCAATACCCGGGAAAAAGAGCGCATTGCCAGTAAAAAAGAACGGATCACCACAAAGCGGGAAAAACAACGCAAAGAACAGAGCCGCAGAAAACGGCAGCGGGATTTGAAAACGAGGGGTTGATGGACTTGTTTGATGCGCATTCCGATCAGGACCTGGCCGGGACAAAACCCCTGGCCGACCGAATGCGGCCCAGAAACCTGTCCGAACTCAAGGGGCAGGATCATCTCATCGCGCCGGGCAGCCTGTTGGCCCGGGCCATCGAAGATGACCGGGTGTTTTCCATGATCCTGTGGGGGCCGCCCGGCTGCGGAAAAACCACGCTGGCAAACATCATTGCCAATGAAACCCGGTGCGAATTCATCCGGATTTCCGCCGTGCTGGCCGGGGTCAAGGATGTCCGGCAGATCATTGATACGGCCAGGGAAAAGCGGGCCCTGTTCAAAAAACGCACCCTGCTGTTTGTGGACGAGATTCACCGGTTCAACAAAGCCCAGCAGGATGCGTTTCTGCACCACGTGGAAACCGGGCTGATCACCCTGGTGGGTGCCACCACGGAAAACCCGTCCTTTGAAGTGATACCGGCCCTGGTGTCCCGGTGCCGGGTATTTGCCCTCAAAGGGCTGGCGCCGGAGCATATCCATGCCATTCTCGTGCGGGCCCTCACCGACCCGGCCCATGGCCTGGGGTGGGATTTGGACCGGTTTCAGGAAAAATCCCTGGCGTTTCTGGCACAAAGTGCGGACGGAGATGCCCGCATGGCGTTGACCGCCATGGAAGCCGCCGCGTTTCATTTCAGTGACAAGGCATCCATTTCCCCGGCAGATCTGGAAACCGTGGTGGGGAAAAAAGCGCTGCTGTATGACAAGGCCGGAGAAGAACACTTCAACCTGATTTCCGCGTTCATCAAGAGCATGCGGGGCAGTGATCCGGATGCCGCCATCTACTGGCTCCAGCGCATGCTGGCAGCCGGCGATGATCCCTATTACCTGATCCGGCGCATGGTCCGGTTTGCCACCGAAGATGTGGGCATGGCAGACCCCGGGGCCCTGACCATGGCCCTGAATGCCGGGGAATCCTTCCGGCTGCTGGGCCGGCCCGAAGGAGACGGGTCCCTTTTCCAGGCGGCGGTGTACCTGGCCACGTCCCCCAAAAGCAATGCCGTGTATGCGGCCCAGAAACAGGTGACCGATCTGGTGGAAGAAACCGGTTATCAGCCCGTGCCGTTGCATATCCGCAATCCGGTCACAAACTTGATGAAAGAGATGGGGTACGGCCGCGGATACCGGTATGCCCATGACCATGAAGGGGGATACGCGCCCCAGTCGTATCTGCCGGACTCTTTTGACGGACAGCGTCTGTATTTTCCCACGGGGCGGGGGTATGAAAAAACGGTCAAACAGCGGCTGGAAGCCTGGATCGCCCTGCGGGGCAATTCGAACCAATCAGAGAGAGACTGATTGGTTTTCGGTTCACAGGTGCGCCGTGGTGATCCTTGTGATGGGGTCGTGTGCCAGGCGAACGGTGTGACCCACCATGTCCCGGCCGGACAGGGCCGCGAACAGGTCCGGGTCATTGGCTGTTCTGGCCACAAACCGCTGCCCCTGGCGGGTACGGCCGTAGATGACCGCATAGGCCGGGGTCTGGTCCGGGTGATACACAATGGTATAGGTTTCGATCACGCCGTTGCCTGCGGGTGCCTCATCCACGGGTACGGGATCCGGACCGGCCAGGGGATTTTCATGGTCTGCCGCAGACGTGCCTGCCAGGCTTTTTTCAGGCCGGCGGCTGCTGTAGATGCCGGCGGCATGCTTGTACATGAACCATCCCAAAGCGGTCACCAGCCCGGTGCGGTATTGGCCTTTGGCGATCTGTTCCGCCAGGGTGGCCACGGCATGCAGGTTGTAGTTGTTGCCCGGCCCCCCGAAAAATCCCAGTCCGCCGGTGAGCGTCAGAGGCCGGGGATCATCGTCCGATATCCCGGCCATTTTTTTGGCAATGGACACGGCACAGGGAAAACAGGAATAAAAATCAAAACAGTCCACCTGGTCCAGGGTCAGTCCGGCCCGGTCAAGGGCTTTGTCCACCACTGTTTTCATGGGCACACTCACGGTGAAATCGCTTTTTTCCATCATGAAGCGCTGCCGGTCTCTTGCATATCCGCCCCCCAGAAAGTATACCGGCCGACGGTCTTTGGGACAACAGGACCGGGCCGCTGATTCCGGCATGAGGATCACGGCGGCAGCCTGGTCCACGGTGATGAATGCGTTCATGTATTTGGTATAGGGGAAGGCGATCGGCCGGTTGTGCCGTGACGGGGTGATGATCTCATCAGCGGTGCGAGGGGTTTTGACCCAGGCATACGGGTGGCCGGCCCCCACCCGGCTGAATCGGGACCACAGGGTACCGATTTTTTCAAGATAGGTGGAAAGAGGCTGGCCCGAGGCGTGCCACAAGGCGGTTTCAAACAGGGGGAATCCCTGCATGGGGTGCTGGATCCCGTGCAGAATTTCCAGGGGTGTGGTGCCCACGGCATCGTCTTTGGCATAATCTTCGGGAATTCCCTGGAGCAGGGCATTGTCCGGCTTCGGGTCGTCGGTATTTCGAGTCACATAGGCTTCCGCCCCCACCACCAGCACCCGTTCCAGCCGGTTTTCCGCAATCAGGTCGGCGGCCTGGTTGATCAGGGTCTGGGGGGAATTGCCGCCGATGTTCGAGATATGCAGGAACCCGGGATCTGCTCCCAGGGCCCGGGCCACCCGGGCCGGGGCATCCGGGCAGTGGGCGCTCAACGGTCTGACCACCAGGATGCCGTCCAGCCGGGACAGCATGGACGGATCCGTCAGTGTCCGGCCGGCCCGTTCTGCTGCCTGAATCATGAGACCCGGTGGATTCAGGGGATTCTTTGTTTCTTTGGGCTGGGTGATCTGGCCCCATCCGGCAATCACCACATGTGTGTCCATATTTATTCAGATCCTTGGTTTCTGGTCGATTTCGGTAAAAAGATACAGTTTTGCGTAAAAAAACATATTTGTCAATTGTACGGGCCCGTCATAATCTCTTGTTTTTTGTTTGTCTGTCTGCTATGGACCTTGGGATGGATTCGTGCAGTTAAAATGTAACTGTTGTCTGACCAAAACAATGCAGTGCGCTGCAACCGGCAGGTTACAGAAACAATGGATAAGAATTGATAAGCGTGGAGGTATTACATGAAGAATGTGGTGATTGTCAGCGGAGTCAGAACCCCGGTAGGAACTTTTGGTGGGTCTTTGAAAGCGGTGTCTGTAAGGGATCTGGGTTCCTGTGTCATGAAAGAAGTGCTCAAGCGGGCAGGACTGCGCCCGGGGGTTACGGATGACCAGGCGGCATACGGTCCGGAATCCTTGAAAGATCAGGGCAGGATCGATATTGAAAAAAAAGGATATGATTATGATGAGGCCCTGAAAGAACTGTTTGTGGACGAAGTGATCATGGGCAATGTGCTTCAGGCGGGCCAGGGGCAGAACACCGCCCGCCAGGCCATGATCCATGCCGGTCTTCCCCGGTTCACGCCGGCCATGACCATCAATAAAATATGTGGTTCCGGTTTGAAAGCCATTGCGCTGGGGGCCCAGGCCATCATGGCGGGCAGTGCGGATGTGGTACTGGCCGGGGGGCAGGAAAGCATGAGCAACGCTCCCATGGCATTGTTGAAAGCCCGGTGGGGACACCGCATGGAGTTGACCGGTCAGGGCCCGGTCCATGACCTGATGGTGTTTGACGGGCTGTATGAAATTTTTTACGGATACCACATGGGGCTGACCGCGGAGAATATCGTGGCAAAATACGGCATTTCCAGAGAAGAGCAGGATCAGCTGGCCCTGCTGAGTCACAACCGGGCTCTGGCTGCGGTGCAGGACGGCACTTTTGCCGAAGAGATCGTGCCCGTGACCATTGCATCCCGCAAAGGGGATATTGTGGTGGACACGGATGAACGGCCCATGGAGACCAGCATGGAAAAACTGGCCAGACTGCGGCCGGCTTTCAAAAAGGACGGCAGTGTGACGGCCGGCAATGCATCCGGTATCAATGATGCGGCCGCCGCCGTGCTGCTCATGACCGAGGAAAAAGCCGATGAACTCGGGCTTGAAAAACTGGCCAGAATCAAGGCGTTTGCCTCGGGTGGTCTGGATCCGGCCTATATGGGGCTGGGCCCGGTGCCGGCAGTGAAAAAGGTGCTGAAACAGACCGGCATGACCGTCAAGGACATCGATCTGATTGAATTGAACGAAGCGTTTGCGGCCCAGGCCATCGGATGCATGCGGGAATTGAATATCGATGTGGAAACACCCAATGAGCTGGGGTCCGGTATTTCCATCGGTCATCCCATCGGGTGCACCGGTGCCAGACAGATGGTCACCGCCATTCACCAGATGAAACGCAAAGGATACGGAACCGGTCTGATATCCATGTGCATCGGTGGCGGCATGGGTATGGCCATGATCATTGAAAAATAAGTTTTTCTTTACTTGAAATTACAAAAATGGTAATAATTTACGATAACTTCTGCAATTGAATCTACGTGGGGTTATGGCCGGGTCCTGTGCCGGGCTTAGCCCCATCATGACTTGAAAGGATGAGGTCCACATGGATATACCAAGAAAACTGGGCATACTCATTTACAGTGCCGTCCCTGCGATCGTCGGGGGAGGGATTGTCTACCATTTTTTTGACAGTTTCGTTCAGGTGGTCGTTTTTGAAATTTTGCTGGTGATGGCGGTTTTAGGCATTTTCAGCAGCTGATAGCCCGACGGGTGGTGTCTTGGAACAGACCATTTTTCAAAGAGGGGTGTTTTTCTTTTTTCTGGCTCTGTTCTGCGGATCCATTCTATTGCTGGGAAATCTGCTGGCACCCTTCGCAGCCACCATTGTTCTGGGCGGGGTGATCACCGGTGTGTTTCGACCGATGTTCCACCTGTTTGCCAAAAACATGTCCAGGCGTGCGGCAGCGGTATTGACCTGCATCATCATTTTTTTTGTGGTGTTCATTCCAGTGGTCTTTTTTGTGGGGGTGTTGTCCAGAGAAGCGCTGGGGCTGTATAACATGGCCAGAGACGCCGTGATTTCAAACCAGCTGATCCTGGCCCTGGAAAATACCCGGGCCCTGGACCGGCTCAACGATCTGCTGGCCCGGGCAGGGATTCAGAAAACAGTTTCCTGGCAGGAACTGTTCGCGCCTGTGTCTGAGCTGGGAAAAATGCTGGGGTTGTCCCTGTTTCAGCAGGCCCGGTTCATCACATCCAACCTGCTGAACCTGGTGTTTTATTTTTGTCTGATGCTGATGGTCATTTTTTACATGTTCATGGATGGAAAACGGTTGATTGGATATCTGTACGACCTGTCTCCGCTCCAGGATGAACATGAAAGAAAACTGTTTTCACAATTTCATGAAATGGCCGGGGCCGTGCTGATCGTCAATGGGGTCGGCGGGTTGATTCAAGGGATTGCCGGCGGGCTGCTGTTCTGGCTTCTGGGGATGAACGCTCCGGTGCTCTGGGGACTGGTCATGGGATTCATGGCGTTTCTGCCCATTGTGGGCATCGGAATTGTCCTGGTACCCATCGCCGTGTTTTACATGATTGAAAATTCAATGATCACGGGGGTCGGTATCCTGGGATTTTACGGCATCCTTTCATGGGGCGTTGAATACATTTACAAGCCCAAACTGGTGGGAGACCGGGTGGCCATGCACCCGCTCCTTGTTTTTTTTGCCATCATCGGCGGGCTGAATGTGTATGGGCTGATGGGAATCATTTACGGACCGTTGATAGCGACCCTGTTCCTGACCCTGACGGACATATATTTTTCCAGCTTTCAATCCATGGTTGAACCGGCAAAACAAAAAAGATAATTAATTTTCGGAGTTAAAAAAGCAGATGATCCAGAAAGAGACCCATTTGACCAGCATCGAGAAGGAGATGAAACAATCCTATCTCGAGTACGCCATGAGCGTCATTATCGGCCGGGCATTGCCGGATGTGCGTGACGGGCTCAAACCCGTTCACCGGCGGGTGCTGTATGCCATGCAGCAGTTGCGTAACGACTGGAACAAGCCCTACAAGAAGTCCGCCCGCATCGTGGGGGATGTCATCGGTAAGTACCATCCCCACGGGGATTCTGCGGTGTATGACACCATCGTGCGCATGGCCCAGGATTTTTCCTTGCGGTATATGCTGGTGGACGGGCAGGGCAACTTCGGGTCTGTGGACGGAGATTCACCGGCAGCCATGCGGTACACGGAAATCCGCATGCGAAAGCTTTCTCACCAGATGCTGGCGGATCTGGAAAAAGAAACCGTGGATTTCATCCCCAACTACGATGAAACCCTGGATGAGCCGGCTGTGCTGCCCACCCGGTTTCCCGCCCTGCTGGTGAACGGATCATCCGGGATTGCCGTGGGTATGACCACCAATATTCCGCCTCATAATATCCGGGAAGTGGCGGACGGAATCAAGGCCCTGATCGATTCGCCCAACCTGGGTGTTCAGGAATTGATGCAGTACATTCCGGGTCCGGATTTTCCCACGTACGGGCATATCAACGGGACTCGGGGGATATATGAGGCGTACAGCACCGGCCGGGGGATTATCTCCCTGAGGGCCAAAGTGGAGGTGGAGGAGAACAAAAAAAGCGGCCAGGAAACCATTGTGGTCACGGAGCTGCCCTACCAGGTGAACAAAGCCAAACTGGTTGAAAAAATTGCCGAACTCATGCGGGACAAGGTGATCACCGGGGCGTCGTTTGTGCGCGATGAGTCCGACCGTCAGGGCATGCGCGTTGCCATAGGGCTCAAACGGGACCAGATCGCTGAAGTGGTGATCAACCAGTTGTACAAACATACCAATCTTCAGACCTCCTTTGGTATCATTTTTCTGGCCGTGGTGAACAACCGGCCGGAACTGCTGACACTCAAAGACATTCTGGTGCATTTCATCGAGCACCGAAAAGATGTCATCATCCGGCGGACCCGGTTCGATCTGAGAAAGGCCGAAGAACGGGCCCATATTCTGGAAGGGTTGAAAATTGCCCTGGATCACCTGGACGAGGTGGTGGCTCTGATCCGGGCATCCCGGTCTCCGGAAGAAGCCAAAGCCGGACTGATCACCACTTTTGATCTGACACCGGTCCAGGCCCAGGCCATTTTGGATATGCGGCTACAGCGGCTGACCGGACTTGAACAGGAAAAAATCACCACCGAGTATGATGCCCTGCTCAAAGATATTGCCTGGTACAAGGAGATTCTGGACAGTGACCAGGTGGTCAAGGGGTTGATCAAAGAGGAACTCTCGGAACTGGTGGATGAGTTCGGGGATGACCGCCGGACCCGGATGATGGAAAGCACGGCCGATATCTGTATCGAAGACCTGATCGCAGAAGAGGACATGGTGGTGACCGTGACCCGGTCCGGATATATCAAGCGCAACCCGGTCAGCCTTTATACCAGCCAGCACCGGGGCGGCAAGGGCAAGACCGCCATGGGCACCAAAACCGATGATTTCGTGGAACATCTGTTTGTCGCTTCCACCCATGCCACAGTCCTGTTCATCACCAATTTCGGCAAAGTGTACCAGACCAAGGTGTATGAACTGCCCATGGCCGGACGGTCCAGCCTGGGCAAGGCCATCGTGAATCTGTTGCAGTTCGAGGAAGGGGAAACCCTGGCCACGCTGCTCACGGTGAATGAATTTGTGGAAGACTGGTATGTGGTCATGGCCACCCGCAAGGGGCGGGTAAAGAAAACCGATCTCATGGCCTACTCCCGGCCAAGAACCGGCGGACTGATCGGGGTGAAGCTGGCGCCGGATGACGAACTGATCGCAGCCCGGATTACGGACGGGGACATGGATGTGTTTCTGGGGTCTGAGGGCGGCAAGGTGATCCGGTTCCATGAATCCGATGTCAGGGCCACGGCCAGAGGGTCCATGGGGGTCCGGGGGATGCGGATTCCACAGGATTCCCAGGTGGTGGGAATGGAAGTGCTGGCAGGGCAGCATACCCTGATGACGGTCACGGAAAACGGATATGGCAAGCGCACGGCCGTGGAAGAGTATAAGACTCAGATCCGCGGCGGTATGGGCGTGTTTTCCATCAAGACATCCAAACGGAATGGAAAAATGGTGTCTCTGGTCCTGGTGGATGACACGGATGAACTCATGATGGTGACGGACAAGGGAAAACTGATCCGCACGGATATCGGCGGTATCAACATCATTTCCCGCAACACCCAGGGCGTCAAGCTGATCAATCTGGGGGACGGTGAAAAACTCATCGGCATTGCCCGGCTTTTTGACGAGAATGGAGACACAGAGGATCTTGATTCAGACATCCAGCCAGACCACAAAGAAAGTCCGCAGTAAAAAGCCCCATAAGGGCGCGGGGCATCGGAAACGGCTGCGTGAACGGTTTTTTTCCGGCGGACTTGCAGGCTTCCACGATTATGAGGTCATTGAACTGCTGCTGACCTTGAACACGCCCATGAAGGATTGTAAAGATGCGGCCAAGGCGTTGTTGAAAGAGTTCAAAAGTTTCCAGGCTGTGCTGGAGGCGGATGTGGATGATCTGTGCCGGGTGCCGGGGGTGGGGCCGGTCAACAGCTTAGGGATTCGCCTGGTCAAGGCGGTGGCGGAACGATATCTGGAGACCAAAGTCGCTGAGCGGGATGTGGTGAAAAATCCGGATGATCTGGTGGATTATTTGAATCATGCCATCGGGTTCAAAGGCCGGGAACACTTTGTGGGTATTTTTCTGGATGCCAAAAACCGGGTCCTGGCATCGGAAATTCTGTTTTCCGGAACCTTGAGTGCCAGTGCGGTCTACCCCCGGGAAGTGGTGATCAAAGCGTTGCAGCATCAGTCGGCGGCAATGATTTTTGCGCATAATCATCCTTCCGGAGATGTGACCCCTTCCGCCAGTGACAAGGATATCACCCGGAAACTGCTGTTTGCTTTGGAGATGGTGGGAATTACCGTTCATGAACATTTAATCGTGGGCAGCCAGGGTGTTTACAGCTTTGCGGCCCAGGGGCTGATGGCCCGGTTTCAAAAGGAATTCAACGTATCAAATGACCATGGAAGAGGATAAACTGCCGCCGTGTTTCGGCGAACTTGATAATGTGTTTCCCATGCAGGAAAACGGGTTGAGACAGACGCCGGACCCATGCTTTTTTCATTGTCCGGTCAAAACCCGGTGTCTGCAGCAGGCCATGGCCACCAAAGACGGGGCCAAAGTGGAAGAAGAGGTGATCGACCGCAGCGAGCAGGCGGGCATTATGAGTTTTTTTGAGCGCTGGTCCAGGAAAAAACAGGTGCACCGCCGCGTTCACGCCAGGGCCAAAAAGGAGGATTGAATGAGATCGGTTCAAGATATCGATGTTGCAGGCAAACGGGTATTTGTCCGGGTGGATTACAATCTGCCCATGGATGAACAGGGAAACATTACCGATGACAACAGAATACGGCAGACATTGGATCTGATTGCGTATCTTCAGGACCGGCAGGCAAAAATCATTCTGGCGTCCCATCTGGGGCGGCCCAAAGCAGGCTATGAAAAGCGGTTCAGTCTGGCCCCGGTGGCCGAACATCTGTCTACACTTTCAGGAAAAAAAGTGGCATTTGCTTCCGATTGTATCGGACCGGTGGTGAACGATCAGGTGGCGGCATTGAAAAATCAGGATATCCTGATGCTGGAAAATTTGAGATTCCATAAAGAGGAAAAATCCAATGATGCCGGATTCGCCCGAAAACTGGCCGGGTTGTGCGATGTGTATGTGAACAATGCCTTTGCCGTATCCCACCGGGATCAGGCATCCGTTACCGGCATGGTGGCGCATGTGCCCGAGGCAGGGGCCGGGTTTCTGCTCGAAAGAGAGATGAACGCCTATGCCGATGCGTTTGAAAATCCCGAAAGGCCATTGGTGGCGGTGATCGGGGGCGCTAAAGTATCCAGCAAACTGGCCGCACTGGAGAATATGCTCAACACCGTGGATCAGATGATCATCGGCGGTGCCATGGCCAATACCTTTCTGCTCAGTCAGGGAATCGACACCCAGACGTCCCTGGTGGAAGAAGATCTCAAAGACACTGCCGCCAGGATACTTCAGAAGGCCGAAGAAAAAAAGATTGCCGTATACCTGCCCCGGGATCTGGTGGTGGGGGACTCCTTTGCGGAAACCGCCCGGACAAAAACCGTGGCACTGGATGCAGTGCCCGATGGATGGATGGTGATGGATATCGGCCCCGACACCGCTGACACGTTCAACCAGGTGATCGCCAAAGCAAAAACGATTGTATGGAACGGCCCGATGGGCGTGTTTGAGATGCCCGAGTTCATGGCCGGCACCTGTGCCGTGGCCCGGGGTATTGCCGGTGCCGATGCCTTCAGTGTCGTTGGCGGCGGGGATACCGGTCTGGCTGTCAGAGAATGCGGGGTGAAAGAGCAGATGTCGTATGTATCCACCGGCGGGGGAGCATTCCTGCATTTGATGGAGGGCAAGCCGTTGCCGGGCGTGGTTGCTCTGGGATGATATCATAGATTCGAAAAAGGGGAGAAATGATCGAGTTCTGTAAAAAACGGGAATGTCTAAGCAGGGAAGACCGTTTGAGAAGGTCCTATTATGAGGTACTCAGAGACGAACTGGATCAGTTTGTCATCGGATATTCTCTGGTGGGGTCGTACAATAATTTTTTGCGCATGAAAATTCCGTATCCGTTTGTGGAGCTGCGGGAACTCAAGCCCAGGGCCAGAATTCCTTCCACTGAATTCGATGCCCAGAATTCGTTTTTGATCATATTCTGTGAAGATGCCATCGATGATAAGCATAAAAAATACATCCGGTATTTTGATGCCAACAAAACCACCAAAACCAATCTGCTGCGTCATAAATATTTCCCCAATGTGGAGAATTTCAACCGGAACATCAAATATTTTGAAACCGATCAGTTTTTTGCGCTGCTCCGGTCGTTGCTGCCCGTGGATTATGCCCTGCTGATCCAGCGTTCCCGACAGACCCGGGTTCAGTATGCCCTGACCCATTTTCATGTGCGGGTGGACTGGCCCATTGCCGATGCCGCGGAAGAGCTGGCCAAACACCTGCGGTATATCTCCAAGGATCTGTATGAAAAAGGGGATAAATATGCCGAAGATATCCAGAAAAAAATGTTTGAATATTACGGGGTGCCGGTGATGGCCGGAGGCAGACGGACGGCGGCTGCTGTGGCAGCCCAGTATTTCAGGCAGATGGACGGCATCACCACGGTGTATGTGGCGTCCAGTGAATCCAGAGGCCTGTTGCGCATCGATGAGAAAGGGGTGTCCAAGGTTGTGCTGGTGGAGATTCCGGATGATCGGGTCAAAGCGCTGGCGGAACTGGGGGGGATGTCCCGGAACAGTTTTACCAAAAATTATGTGGTGGCCCGCCAGCGCAAAAGCGTGGTGTGCATCCTGATGGTCCGGTATGACTACACGGCCCATGCCCTGCCGTCAGAAGGAGGGCGGCTGCGGGAGGTCAAGCCGGACGCCAACTGGCTCACCGTGGCCGAGGAACATATCTGGCCCAAACCTGCTGTAGTGCATCAGGCACCGATTCCTTACAAGATGATCTATGCCACGGATTGATCTGAACATCAAGGTCGCGGCATATCGAGTTTCTTCAGCATGGCGGTTTCATCACAATTGGGAAAATTGACACATCCGATGCAGTCGGACCAGACTTTGATGGGCAGCTCACTTTTGTCGATGACCGTGAAACCGAACTGTTGAAAAAAGCTGGGTCGATACGTCAGGGTAAACAGATCCTGGATGTTGAAATAAAACGCTTCCTGAATCGCCCGTTCCGTGAGCATGGTGCCGATGCCTTGACCCGTGTGCTCCAAAGAGACAGCCAGGGACCGGATTTCCGCCAGGTTCTCCCAGCAGAACTGAAGGGCACAGCAACCGGTCACCCGATGGGTTGACCGTTCTTCATACACCCAGAAATCACGCAGGTGATCGTAGAGTTTGCTCAAGGGCCGGGCCAGCAATTCTCCCCGTTTGTTGTAAAACTGAAGTAACGCGTGGATGGTGTTCACATCGTCCAGTACGGCTTTTCGAATCATTTGTCTTGACCTTGTAAAAGAATGATCATCCGGTTTTGCATATGATATCATGTTTTAAAAAACGGTGCGCCAGTTTCAGGATGGCCTGGGTATTTGGCTGGGCCTGATCGACGGGTTGGCCGTCTGCATCATATAATCCCAGAATTTCACTGTTTTTGATCGGTATGCCGGGGGACAGCACCGCCACAGAATCCGTGCGGCAGATTTTGTTCCGGATTTCCACCAGATGGTGATTGTGGTCGCGGCATGCCAGTATTTTTCCAATGAAGCGGTGAATCTGACCCTGGTGATGATCCGCGTAATTGGGAGCCATCGCTTCGGGTTCCCCGAAATAGAACCCAGTGCTGTATTCCCGGTGATACACCTGGGAAATATCCTGCAACCACCGGGGGTTTGACGTAAAGTTTCCGGGATCGGCTACATATGTATCTATGGCATCCCGATAGGCTTTGACCACTGTGGCCAGATAATGGATCCCTTTCATGCGGCCTTCGATTTTAAGGGAAGTCACCCCGGTTTGAATCAGTTCCGGCAGATGCTGGATCATGCACAGGTCTTTGGAATTGAACACATACGTGCCCCGGGGATCTTCAGTGATCGGATAAAATTCGTCCGGCCGCAGTTCCTCCACCAGAGCATACCGCCACCGGCACGGATGGCTGCACAATCCCCGGTTGCTGTCCCGGTGTGTTAAAAACGTGCTCAGCAGACATCGACCGGAATAAGAGATGCACATGGCACCATGGACAAATATTTCCGTTTCCATGTTCGCATGCCGGCAGATCTGTCTCACTTCCGATAAAGACAATTCCCTGGCCAGATTGACCCGTTTGACACCCGCGGACTGCCAGAAAAGGGCACTGTTGTAGTTGGTGGTGTTGGCCTGGGTGCTCAGATGAATCGCGACACGGGGAATGATTTGTTGCGCCAGCCGGACAATTCCGGGGTCTGAAACAATGACCGCATCCGCTTTCACCCGACCGATGGTTTCAAGGAAGTGGCCGATCCCGTCGGATTCATCGTTTCGAGAGTAGATATTGCAGGCTACATAGACTTTGACGTGATTTGCATGGGCCAGAGACACTGCTTGCAAAAGCTGCTCATCTGTGAAATTACCTGAATAGTTCCGCAGGCTGAAATCCTTGCCTGCCAGATAAACCGCATCCGCACCGTAATGGATGGCAATTTCAAGTTTTTCAAAATTTCCGGCCGGTGCAAGCAGTTCCGGTTTTGCAAGAGTTAAGGGCGGGTTGTCTGCAGGCAACTGGGTTTCTGGCATGGGAGGTATGGCCATTCATGGATGTGGTGCCCCCGGCAAGAATCGAACTTGCGCACATGGATTAGGAATCCAATGCTCTATCCACTGAGCTACGGGGGCAAAAGTAGTAAATTTTATTCAACAATCAATTTTTGACCGGGGAATATGGTGCAGGTTTTGCTCAGCCGGTTCAACACAAGGAGCCGATGTAAACTCATCTTGTGCTTTTTTGCAATCAAAAACGGACTGTCACCCGATTTTACATAGTAATAGACCGGTGAAGTCGAAGTTTTGCCGGATGGCGTTATGGTCAGCACCTGGCCGATATGGAGGGTTGTGTTGGATAAATTGTTGGCACGCATGATCTCTTTGGTGGTGGTTGAAAATTTTCTGGCAAGCACCCAGAGGCTGTCCCCTTTTTTGACCTTATATCGGACCGGGGTCTTTTTTTGGGCAGTCGTGCTGTTACTGGAAGACGTGTGCGCGTTTGTGCCGGATACAGGAACTTTGATCACGGTGCCGGCAATGATCCGGTGGGTTCGATGAATGTTGTTGGCACGGGCAAGGTCTCTCACAGATGTTCCATAGCGGGTGGCGATACTGGACAAGGTCTCTCCCCTGCGGATTTTATGATGACCGAGCAACCGGGGAGCGGAATATGCGGTCTCAATTTTTTCTAACCGGGCCAGAAACAGTTCCGATTTGTTTGTGGGTATTTTCAAACGGTACGTTTCAGGGGGAAGAATATCATGACGGAGTTCTGGATTCAATGTCCTGAGATCATCTGCTGGAATTGAAATTTCTTTGGCGATATCTGTCAGGCGCAACTGTTTTTTGATTTCAACCGACCGATAAGGTATGGGCTTTGACGGGGTTTCCACTGAAATGTTGTAGGTGTCCAGATTCTGAATGATATGAAGGGTTGCCAGGAAACGGGGGACATACCGGGCGGTTTCCCTGGGCAGGTTTTGATACAGATCCCAGAAATTATCCAGGTAATTGAGCCGCTGGTTGCGGATGGTTCTCAACACCCGTCCTTCGCCGCAATTATACGCTGCCAGCACGGTGGTCCAGTCTCCGAAAATGTTATGGAGTTCCTTGAGATAAGCAATGGCGGCACGGGTACTTTTTTCCGGGTCCATTCGCTCATCGATATATTGATTCCGGGTCAGACCGAATTTATGACCGGTCGAAGGGATGAACTGCCACAATCCCAGTGCTCTGGCAGAAGATAGTGCTCTGAGTTGATACCCGCTTTCGATTAACGGGAGCCAGGACAGTTCTTCTGGAAGGCCGGCTGCCTGTAACTGAGATAAAATGTAAGGCCGGAATCGGCTGGACCGTTCCAGGGAATTGATAAAAAAACGTTTTTCCGGACCGGTAAGGCGCTTGATTTCAGCCTGGACGTGTTCATTGAGGGTGATGGGAATTTCATCATGGGAGCCGGCCACCACCACCTGGCGGGAGGCATAGATTTCAAGAATACGTTTGGATATCAAAAACCGGATGTCCTCTTTCTGCTGAGTGATATCCAGAGAGGCGTCTGTGTCAATTTCAAGCAGTGTGGCATAGGCATCATCCAGATAATCGAGTGCTTTTTCCAGCCGGCCCGCTTCCCACATCTCCTGGGCCAGGGTGCACAATTCCAGTGCCTGATCAATTTTCACCTGCTCCGTATGAACCGATTCAGGCATGTCGTCATCGGCATGAGGGGATGGTACAACCGCATCGGGCGGATCGGCGTTCACGTCAAAATCAGACGGCAGCGGACGGATCCGAAAAGCGCTATCCACAGCGGATTTTCGAAAATGTATGGGTTTGTCAACCTGTTTCGAAGACAAGGACGGATCTGCCGGATCGGTAGTTTGAGAAGTCACCGCCTCGGTATCTTTCTGGATCGGAGTGATTGACGTCTGTTTGTAAGTCTGCTGACATCCGGTGATGATCAATACCGCGAAAACAGCTGTCATAACTTTATGGTGATGCATTGGTAAGCCCCCTTTCAGAAACTCAAAAAGAGTTGAATTGGCAGATTAATTAGTAAATTATAGGATTTTTGTCAATACTATACCCGCAATTTCCAAAAGATTTGCTGAAAACCCGCCTTTTTTTTCAATAATCCTTGAAAAAAGATCCTTTTTGTTTTATACATGGCGGATTGCAATTTGAAATGGTTTTATATTGTAATTAGCAATGTGAAGTTTTTGGAAATTAACGCTTGATAAATCCGAAACACTCTGCTATAAGTTTTCGGTCTTTTTGTTGTGAAGATTTGCACATCAAAATTGCAGGCCGATATAGCTCAGTTGGTAGAGCATCTCACTTGTAATGAGAATGTCCTCCGTTCGATTCGGGGTATCGGCTCCAAAAAAGTATCGGGTGGGGTTCCCGAGTGGTCAAAGGGATCAGACTGTAAATCTGACGGCTCAGCCTTCGGAGGTTCAAATCCTCCCCCCACCACCAAATAATAATGTAGGAGATCTTGATAGCGATCGTTACTACATGGCAGGCAGGTGTAGATACACTGGTTGCTTGTGTTATCGTGTTGCGGGAGTAGCTCAGTTGGTAGAGCTTCAGCCTTCCAAGCTGAATGTCGCGAGTTCGAGCCTCGTCTCCCGCTCCAGCCATCGATGATCCCCCGCGTTGTGGAGTGCGAGTCAGGATTAATTTGCAATTGACGTATGATGCCCATGTAGCTCAGTCGGTAGAGCGCTTCCTTGGTAAGGAAGAGGTTCACCAGTTCGATTCTGGTCATGGGCTCCATGTAAACTGGCAGAAGGGATACAGGAATGGCCAAGGAGAAATTCGAGCGGAAAAAGCCGCATGTAAACATTGGGACCATCGGTCATATCGACCATGGCAAGACGACGCTGACCGCTGCAATCACCAAGCATGCCGGATTGAAGGGGCACGGGACATACGTTCCATTCGATGAGATAGACAAAGCCCCTGAAGAAAGAGAGCGGGGGATCACCATTGCCACCGCCCATGTGGAATATGAAACCAATGCCCGTCACTATGCCCATGTGGACTGCCCGGGCCATGCCGACTATATCAAGAACATGATTACCGGGGCCGCCCAGATGGATGGTGCGGTACTGGTGGTATCAGCGGACGACGGCCCCATGCCCCAGACCCGGGAGCATATCCTTCTGGCCCGCCAGGTCGGGGTGCCCAGGATCGTGGTGTTTTTGAACAAATGCGACATGGTGGATGATGAAGAATTGATCGAGCTGGTGGAAATGGAACTGCAGGAGCTGCTGGATTCCTATGATT
>JAABUD010000232.1 GCA_011389555.1 Desulfotignum sp.
TCCACCTTGGGCAGGTTGCCCACGCTGCCGGAGATGGCCACATAGCACTCGTTTTCAATGGCCCGGGCCTGGGCGCAGCGCCGCACCCGCAGATAGGCGTTTTTGGTGTCGGTCCAGTAGGGCACGCACAGCAGGGTCATGCCTTTTTCCGCCAGGTATCTGGACAGCTCGGGGAACTCCACATCATAGCACACCAGCATCCCGATCTTGCCGATATCCGTTTGAAACACCTTCAAAGAATGCCCCCCTTTGAATCCCCAGTACTGGGCCTCGTCCGGGGTGATGTGCAGTTTGTCCTGGGCATCCCAGGTGCCGTCTCTGCGGCACAGGAATGCCACATTGTACAGATCGTCGTCCCGCAGCTGCGGCAGGCTGCCCGCCACAATGTTGATGTTGTAGGTAATGGCCAGATTCACGAAGGCGGCCCGGATATCTTCGGTATATTCGGACAGGGACCGCATGGCTTCGGCCGGGTTTTCCTGGTTGAAATTCTTGAGCAGGGGCGCATTGAGCAGTTCCGGAAACACGATGAGATCGGAATTGTATCCGGCCATGGCATCCACGAAAAAATCCACCTGGTGCAGAAATTCCTCCAGGGTGTTGAAGGAGCGCATCTGCCACTGAACAATGCCGATGCGCGGATAGGCTTTACGTCCGCCGAACAGCACCTGTTTTTTTTCGTAATAGATGTTGTTCCATTCCATGAGAACCCCGTATGAATCGGACTGGGTGTCTTCGGGGATATAGTTTTTCAAAATTTTTTTGATGTGAAAATCATTGGACAGCTGGAAGGTGAGCACCGGGTCATAGATTTCGGTGGCCTTGACTTTCTGGATATACTGGGCCGGGCTCAGCTCTTTGGCGTACTTGCCGTACCCGGGAATCCGGCCTCCGAAAATGATGCTTTTCAGATTCAGGGTTTCGCATAATTCCTTTCTGGCATCATACAGCCGCCTTCCCAGGCGCAGGCCCCGGTACTCCGGGTCCACGAAAATGTCCACCCCGTACAGAGCATCGCCTTCCGGATCATGGCTGGACATCTTGCCGTCGGTCACCACGTCTTCATAGGTGTGCCGCCGTTTTTCAAATTCTTCGGCAGTGACGATGATGGCCAGGGCTGCGGCAATCACTTTGCCTTTGTCCTCGATGCAGATCTGGCCTTCGGGGAACTGATCGATGAGCACGGCAAATTCTTCCGGGGTCCAGGCCCCGCCCATGCCGGCGTACACCAGGTCCATGATGCGCTGGATATCAGGATAGTCGGTTTTTTTCAGGCCTCTCAACGTCAGTTTGTGGTCGGTGAACTCAGTGTCGGTCATCACAGCTCCATATCATTAGAATGTCAAAAATCAGGGTATAAGGTGTCCGGTTTTTTCGAATGGTTTCAGTTGTTTTTTGTATTCGGGGGCAAAGAACAGGCATGGGTGATTTTCGGCGTGAACCGCCGGGGTTTTGTCAATAAGGGTTTTTCAGCTGCCGCAGCCATGCCCGCCAGCATCCGGGAAAATACATACTGGTGAAACGGATACAGGGCATACCAGTAGGCCATACCGAAAATCCCTGCCGGCAGAAACCGGGACAGCAGCGTCAGGTCGCACCGGTTTTCCCCGGCCGGCGAGACAAGAATTTCCAAAAGGGCCTGGCCCGGCAGTTTCATTTCCGCCACCAGCAGCAGCCGGTGCGGCGCGTTGATTTCCAGGACCCGCCAGAAATCCAGGGCATCCCCCACCCGCAGCGTGTGCCTGGACCGCCGGCCCCGCTGGAGCCCGACGCCGCCCGAAAATACATCCATCAGCCCGCGGAGTTTCCACAAAAGATCTGCGGCATAATACCCGGTTTCTCCGCCCACCTGTTCCACGGCCAGCCACAGATCTGCGGCATCTCCCTCAACCGTGGCCGTGTACCCGCATTTGAGAATCGTGCCGCCGGAATAATCGGAATCCCCGCAATGGGCCCACTCCGGATGGATCAGTTCTCCGGCATCGGCCCAGCAGGTGTCCACCTGCTCCTGCCGGATCCGGTCCAGGGCCCGTTCCATGGCCTGGCCGCAGGTGAGCAGGTCCTGGGGAATAATGGTTTGGATGCGGTGCTCCGTACACACCGTGGGCAGACTCAACCCTTCGGCCAGGGGCCTGGCAATGGCGGCCGGTACCGGGGTCACCAGGTGTATCCACAAAGAAGACAGCCGGGGCGTCAGCACCGGCACCGGGATCATTACAGGGGAAGGCAGGCCGGCCCGGTTTGCGAAAACAGCGAACAGATCCCGGTAGGAAACGATATCCGGCCCGCCGATGTCAAAGGTGTGGCCCCGGGTTTCCGGATGTTCCATACATCCTTTCAGATACCCCAGCACATTGGAGATGGCAATGGGCTGGGTGGGCATGCTCACCCATTTCGGGGTGACCATGATGGGCAGTCTTTCGGCCAGGTACCGCAGAATCTCGAAACTGGCGCTGCCCGAGCCCAGGATCATGGCGGCCCTGAGTATGGTGACAGGTACCGGGCCGTGCTGCAGAATCTGTCCCACTTCGTTTCTGGACACCAGGTGCCGGCTGATCTGTTTGTGCTGGATATCTCCCAGTCCCCCCAGGTAAATGATATGATCCGCCCCCTGGTCGGCGGCAGCGCGCACCATGTTGGCGGCCCCGGTTTTGTCCGCATCCCGGTACGCCCCTTTTTGGGAGATCATGGAATGGACCAGATAATAGATGGTGCCGCATCCGGCAACGGCTTTGTTCAATGAGCCGATGTCCATGATGTCACCGAAGACCCGCTCGATGCCGGGATCCCTGCCCCAGGGCCGGGCCGCCATTTTCTCGATGGACCGTCCCATGGCCCGGACCCGGTATCCGGCGGACAAGAGCAGCGGGATCAGCCGACCGGCCACATAACCGGTGGCACCGGTCACCAGGACGGGTTTTTGGTTGGTTTCATGCATAAGCGGTCCTCGATGAAACGGGTTGTTTTGTTGGGATCAATTTATGTAAAATTCATAAAATTTGCAAAAGGTTTTTGTAAATCAAGTTCTTCTTGGCACAAGGATCAAGATTGTGCTATAGCCAGAATCAGCGGTTCAGGAAAAATTCGTCAACATTTCAAGCAGGGAGGGTCTGCCTATGGCGTAACATTACATCGCTTTTCATGGGACACGGTATCATTTTTTGCGTGGTGCGAAAAATGCCGGATTATTTTTTTAAAAAGGAGATATGCCCGATGAAGAAAATACAAATGCTGGCTGCGGTTTTGTCCATCACCCTGATGTTTGGCGGAACGGTTGTGGCCAAAACAACGTTTCTGGGAATCGGCACCGGGGGTACCGGTGGAATTTATTACCCGTATGGCGGCGGTGTGGCTGAAATCTGGTCCAAACATGTGGACGGGGTCAGGGCCGTGGCGGAAGTCACCGGTGCCAGTGTCGAAAACATCAAGCTGGCCCACAAGGGCGAAACCGTTATCGGCCTGGTCATGGGGGATGTGGCCATGGCCGCGTACAACGGGACCGATGCATTCAAGGACAAAAAACAGAATGTGCTCTCTTTGGCCACCATGTATCCCAACCTGCTCCAGGTGGTGGCGTTGAAAAAAAGCGGCATCACCAATATCGAACAGGTCAAGGGCAGAAATATCAGTACCGGGAGCCCGGGCAGCGGCACCAACTTCATGGCCGAGGCGGTGCTCAAAGCCCTGGATATCCCTTTGGATTCCTACAAGGACAGCCGGCTGTCGTTTACTGAAAGCGCCAATGCCCTGCGGGACGGCACCATCGACGTGGGGGTCTGGTGCGTGGGACCCGGCACCAGCTCGATTCTGGATCTGGCCACCACCCATGAGATCACCATTCTGCCGTTTACGCCGGAGCAGACCGAAAAAATTCTGGCCGCCGAGGCCACCTATGCCGGGGTGGAACTTTCCGGCGGCGTATACCGGGGGGTGGATGAAAACGTGCCCACCATCGGGGTATGGAATGTGATCATCTGCCAGGCATCTTTGGACACGGATCTGGTGTATGACTTGACCAACGCCCTGTTTGAGCACAACGACTATCTGAAGAAAATACATCCCACCGCATCCTATACCGTTCCTGAAAACACGGTGAAATTTTCACCCATTCCGCTGCACCCGGGTACCATCAAATACCTGGAGGAAAAAGGATTGACAGTCCCTGAAAAAATGACACCATGACAGCAACCGCAAAGGATTGAAAATGACCCGGCCGGCTGCGGTTTTCGTCCTGTGCATGTCCGGCCTGGTCCTGCTGCTGGCTGCCGCCGCCGGACGGATCCCGTGGGGCCTGGCACTGCATGTCACCCTGGTGGCGGATGATTCAACGGTTCTGGTGCTGCCGCTGGCCCCCGGGGAACGCTTTACACTGCATTATTATCATTCAGTGGAAAACACCCCCATCTGGGAAGAACACAGCATGGATGCCGCCGGCACCATTTATATCGAGGAGGAGCGGTATGAGAAATTCGGGGCCGGCATGGGAAAAATGCCCGGGGTGGGCCGGATGGTGCAGAAAGGGGAATATGAAGCCATTGTGGACATGCACCTGCCGGTGGGACAGTTTGTTCTGCGGGTGGGCAGCCCCGGGGTGGACCATACCCTCATCTGGCGGGGCCGGCGCTTCAACCTGTCAGAAAAGATTCCCCATCGATCCGTGCGGGTTTCCGGCCGGCCGGTGACTCTGTTTCATACCATCTGCCGGTTCCATGGATCCGGATGGGTCGGTCCATGGCATGAACAATCTTTATCTCAGAGGGAAGACAATGACTGATACCGGCATGCCTGAAAAACAAGAAAGCCACCCTGTAACGTTCATCCCGGAAGGATCAGACACCCTGGTGAAAACCACGGCCTGGGTGGTGCTGGTGATTGCCGTGGGCTTGAGCCTCTACCAGCTGTACACTGCGGGGGTGGTGGCCCTGACCGCCCTGGTCCAGCGCTCCATCCACCTGGGCGCCATTCTCAGCCTGACATTTCTGCTTCGGCCCGCCTTTCCCGGTATCCGTAAAAACCGGTTTTCCATCTGGCTGGTCCTGGACTGGATCCTGGTGGCGTTGTCCGTCTATTGTACCTTTTACATCTGCAACAACCTGTCGGAGATATTTGACCGCCAGGGGGACTGGCTGTTTCAGGACCGGGTGGTGAGCATCATGGGGGTGCTGCTGGTCCTGGAGGCCTGCCGCCGCGTCATTGGAATTTTTATGACCGGCATCTGTGCCATGAGCATTGTGTATGCCATGTATGGCCCCTATATGCCGGATCTGATCATCCACAAGGGGTACAGCGTCGAGCGGATCGCCACCACCCTCTGGCTGACCACCGAAGGCATTTTCGGCCTGCCCATCGGTGTGGCCGCCACGTTCGTGTTCGTGTTCGTGCTGTTTGGTGCAATCCTGGAAACCACGGGCGGGGGCGCGTTTTTCATTGATATGGCCTATGCACTGACCGGCCGGTTTTCAGGGGGGCCTGCCAAGGCATCCGTGGTGGCTTCCGGATTCATGGGATCGGTGTCCGGATCGGCCGTGGGCAATGTGGCCGCCACCGGGTCATTCACCATCCCCATGATGAAAAAAGTGGGATACCGGCCCCACATGGCCGGGGCCATCGAGGCGGCCGCCTCCACAGGCGGCCAGCTCATGCCGCCCATCATGGGGGCCGGCGCGTTTCTCATGGCCGAGTTCACCCACACCAGCTACCTGACCATCATCAAGGTGGCACTGGTGCCGGCCATCATGTACTATGTCACGGTGCTGGTGTTCGTGCATTATGAAGCCAAAAAATTCGGGTTGAAAGGGCAACCCGGAGACAGCCTGCCCAAGATCACCCATGTGATCAAAAACGGGTTGCATTTCATCCTTCCGGTGCTGATTCTGATCTATGTCCTGGTGTCCAATTATTCCCCCATGATGGCCGGGTTCATTGCCGTTGTCAGCACCCTGGGCATCAGTATTCTGGTGAATTTCATCCGATGGATGCTCGCAAAAGAAAACCGCGTCCGCCTGTCCGGGTTTGCGGCCAGAGAGGGAAGGCTGCTGATCAAAGCCCTGGAAAACGGGGCCAAAAACGCGGTCATGGTGTCGGTGGCCTGTGCGGCGGCCGGTATCATCGTGGGCATGGTCAGCCTCACCGGCATGGGGCTGAAATTTTCCAGTCTGGTGATGGAACTGAGTTTCGGCATCAAGATGCTGGCCATTTTACTCATTGCCGGGGCATCGCTGGTGCTGGGCATGGGACTGCCGGTCACGGCCAGCTACATTGTCCTGGCCACCCTGGCCGGACCGGCCCTCATGGATATGGGGGTGCCGGTGCTGGTGGCCCATATGATCGTATTCTGGTATTCCCAGGATTCCAATGTCACCCCGCCGGTGAGCCTGGCCAGCTTTGCCGGGGCAGCCATTGCAAAAGCCAGTCCCATGCGCACCGCATTCGCCTCCTGGAAACTGGCAAAAGGGCTTTACATTATCCCCCTGGTTATGGCATACAGACCTCTTTTAGGGATGGGAGATCAGTATGAACTGATGCACTGGGAGGTGATCCTGACCATGATCACCACCACCCTGGGCCTGGTGGCCTTTGCCTCGGCCCTGGAACGGTTTTGTATCCGAAAGGCCACGGTTCCGGAAACCGTTTTGTTCTGGCTGGCGGCTGCCGGGTTGCTGTGGACCTCCTTCTGGACCGAGGCGGCGGGGTTTGTTTTGCTGATGATCGCTCTGGCCCTGCAGCAATGGTCTTCCGGCCGCCAGGGAGCGGGCGCGTCACCGGCAACCCCTTGACCGGCGGGGGTGCATGGAATGAATCACATTGAGTCATAAGGATATCAGACAACAAAAAATGAACAACGACCTGAACAAGACCATGCCGCTGGAAACGGCGGTGGCCCGGTTTGTGAAAACCGGTTCCCACATCTCCATCGGCGGATTCACCCTGAACCGAAACCCCATGGCTGCGGTGTATGAAATCATCCGCCAGAAAATCACGGACCTGCATCTATATGCCCACTCCAACGGCACCGGGCTGGATGAACTGATCGGGGCCGGGTGCATTTCAAAGCTGGAGATCGCCTATGGGGGCAACGGCAAGGCCGCCCCCACCTGCATCCGCTTTGCCCGGGCCGTCCAGAACAACGAGATCCTGTTCGAAGACTACTCCAACTACATGATGAGCCTGCGGTTCATGGCCGGGGCCATGGGCGTGCCTTTTTTGCCCACGTTGTCCGGCCTGGGGTCGGACATGCTGACCACCTGGGGGTTTTCAGAGTCCATGCGCAGATCCGACCCCAGAATTGTGGACAGGAAGCTGGCCGTGGTGGACAACCCCTTCGGCGAGTGGGGCGGTGCACAAAAAGTGGTGGCCGTGCCCGCCATCAACCCGGATGTCACCATCATCCATGTCCAGCAGGCCGATGCCATGGGCACCTGCCGCATCCAGGGACTGACCTTTGCCGATGTGGAACAGGTCAAGGCATCCCGGCATGTGATCGTGACCTGTGAAGAACTGGTGGAAAAACCGGTGCTCAGGCAACATCCGGACATGAACCAGATTCCCTTCATCCATGTGTCGGCCGTGTGCCATGTGCCGTTCGGGGGATATCCCACGGCCGTGTACGGCCATTATGACTATGATGCCCGGTACCTGAAACAGTTTGCAGCGGCCGCCAGAGACGAGGCGGCATTCAAGGATTATCAGGATCAGTATGTTTTCGGGGTGAGCAGCCATGAACAGTTTCTGGAAAAAGTGGGCAAAGACCGGCTCGCCGTCATTGCCGCAGACCCGAAAACCGGTTACAGCGTGAATATGAAAAGGGATTGATCATGGATACCGCTTATACCCCCAAAGAAATCATGACCATCATGGCGGCAAGGGAGATCAAAAATGGAGACATTGTTTTTTCCGGCACGGGCATCTCCATGCTGGCGGCCATGGCCGCCAAAAAAATCAATGCCCCGGACAGTGTGATCTTTTTTGAAACCGGTGCCATGGATTCCCTGCTCGAAGAGATTCCCTTTGCTGTGGCCGATCCCCGGATCATGTACTGGGCCGCAGCCAATTCCAGCCTCACTGATGCCTTTGCCACCATGCAAAACCGCATCACCGGGGACCGGGTGATCGCGATTTTAGGCGCAGCCCAGATCGATATGTACGGCAATCTGAACACCACCTGCATCGGGGATTATTTTTCTCCGGATATCCGGTTTTCCGGCAGCGGCGGCGGGTGTGACGTGGCCAGCTTTGTCCCCCGGTGCATCGCATTCATGCAGCATGAAACACGAAAGTTTGTCAAACACCTGGATTATCTCACCAGTCCGGGGCAGCTGTCCGGCAACGGGGCCAGAGAAAAGGCAGGGCTCCGGCCCGGCGGGGTCAGCGTGGTGGTCACCAACTTAGGGGTGATGCGGTTTGACACGGACACGGGTAAAATCTATCTGGATCAATATTATCCCGGCATCACGACGGGGATGATTCTTGAGAATACCGGGTTTGACATGGATGTGTCCCGGGCGGTCCAGGTGAATCCACCCACACCGGCCGAACTGAAAATTCTGCGGGAAAACTGTGATCCCCAGCGGCTGATTCTCGGCCCGGCCTGACCCGATATGTCCTGACGGGTATTGTGAAACCAAAGCAATCCGTTCTTGCATCTTCGGCGAATTAGGAATAGACTTGTCCTGGTTAAATAAAGAGCCGAGAGACAGTCAGATGAATCAGAACCATATGTATCATGCCGGTCTGGATATCGGTTCCACCACAGCCAAGCTGGTTCTGGTGGATGGTGCCGGGAAATTGGTTTTTTCTCGGTATCAGCGGCATTATGCCCGGATCACGGATACCGTGTCTGTTTTTTTTCATGAGGTCCTGGAAGATCTGGGCAACTGCCGGTTTCAGCTGGCCGTGACCGGGTCCGCCGGCATGGGGATGTCCCGGGAGATGGATCTGCCGTTTGTTCAGGAGGTGATCGCCACCCATGAAGTGGTCCGGCATTTATATCCAAAGGTCCAAACGGTCGTGGATATCGGCGGAGAAGACTCCAAAATGATCTTTCTGTCTTCGGACCGGCCCCCGGATATCCGCATGAACGGCAGCTGCGCAGGGGGAACCGGCGCGTTCATCGATCAGCTGGCCGCCCTGCTGAACGGCTCCCCCGACGACCTCAATGCGCTGGCAAAACAGCATACCGGGGTGTATCCCATTGCATCCCGGTGCGGTGTGTTTGCCAAAACCGATGTGCAGAACCTGTTGAGCCGCAATGTGCCCGTGCCCGATATCGCGGCATCCGTGTTTCATGCCGTGGCCATTCAATGCCTGAACACCCTGGCCAGAGGATATGATATCCGGCCGAAACTGCTGCTGTGCGGGGGGGTGTTCGCTTTTTTGCCGGAACTGGTCAAGGCGTTTCTGCGGGTCCTGGATCTGCCGGTTTCCGACACGGTGATGCCTGACACACCGGCCCTGCTGCCGGCCATGGGTGCGGCCATGTTCAGCCGGCACCATGACGCGGCCTTTTTTGTGCCGGGTCTGCTCGACGATTTGGCCGGACGCAAGACCCGGCCCCATGCACAAAACCACCGTCTGGCCCCGCTGTTTTCTACGAAAAACGACCGGGAGAGCTGGGAACAAAACCGGCGACAGATCCAGATGCCCCAGATGGCATTATCTGAGTATCCGTCGTCTGAATGTTTTGTGGGCGTGGATTCCGGATCCACCACCACAAAGATTATCGCTTTGGGAACAGAAAATCAGGTATTGTTCTCCTGGTACAGAAACAATGACGGCAATCCCATCCAGGCCGTGGTCCGGGGATTGGCAGCCCTGCGCGATGAAATGACGGCACACCATCCCCGCCTTGCCATCACCGGCACCGCTGTGACCGGGTATGGGGAAGACCTGATCCGCACGGCATTCGGCATGGATATGGGACTGGTGGAAACCATTGCCCATTTTGAAGCAGCCCGGCATATGGACCCGGATGTGTCATTTATCCTGGACATCGGGGGCCAGGACATGAAAGCCATTTTCATCCGGAATGGCGCCATCTGCCGCATCGAGCTCAATGAGGCCTGTTCCTCCGGATGCGGGTCTTTCATTGAAACATTTGCCGGTTCTCTGGGGTATCGGGTGAACGCGTTCGCCGACCTGGCCATGGAAGCGGAATCTCCCTGTGATCTGGGCACCCGGTGCACGGTGTTCATGAACTCCCGGGTCAAACAGGCGTTGCGGGAAAATGCAAAGGTAGCGGACATCAGTGCCGGCCTGTCGTTTGCCGTGGTGAAAAACTGCCTGTTCAAAGTGCTCAAGCTCATTGACACAAAACAGATGGGGACCCATATCGTGCTTCAGGGCGGGGCCGGTAAAAATCCGTCCATTGTCCGTGCCCTGGAAATTCTGGCGGATGTGCGTGTCACCCATTCAGACATGCCGGAAATGATGGGGGCTTTGGGTGCGGCCCTGGCTGCCCGCAATTGGGTGGAAAAAAAGAAAGACCGTTTCACGCTAGCGTTTACAGCCATTCACCACCTGGAAACCATCGCGGATTTCACCACCCGGCAGATTGTGTGCCACGGGTGTGAAAACGCGTGTGCTGTCACCCGGTTTATTTTTTCCAACGGACAATCCTTTTATTCGGGCAACCGGTGCGAAAAAATATTCGGATCCAAAGGCCGGGACCGGGCGGAAAAAGGGGTTGATTTTGCCGAGTTCAAATACCGGCTCCTGTTTGACCGGAATCTGTCCCCCCACACCCACCCGGAATGGACTGTGGGAATTCCCAGATGCTTGAATTTTTATGAAAATTTTGCGTTCTGGCATGCGTTTTTCATCCATTGCGGCATCAATGTGGTTTTGTCGGGTCCTTCCACCATGGCGATGAATGACACGGCCAGAGGCAGCATCATGTCCGACAACATCTGTTTTCCCGCCAAGCTGGCCAACGCCCATGTGCTGGATCTGGTCCGGCGCGGGGTGGACCGGATTTTCTATCCCCTGGTCATGTATGAATATGATGAGTTCCAGCAGGTGGTCAACTCGTATAACTGTCCCATTGTCAGCAGTTATACCGATGTGATCGACAGCAGCCTGGACCTGGGTGCCAGAAAAGGAATTCCTTTGGACAAGCCGGTGATCACGTTCAAAGATGAGACCCTGCTGACCCGGGCATGCGTGGCCTATCTGCGGCCGCTGGGAGTTGCCGGATTTCGCATCCGGGCCGCAGTGAAACAAGGGCTGGCTGCCCATCAGGCGTACAAAAGAACGGTCCGGGAAAAAGGGGAGTGGATGGTGAGCCGGGCGGAACAGAACCAGCGTCTGCTGGTGGTGCTGTGCGGCCGGCCCTATCACATCGATCCGCTGATCAATCAGAAAGTTCCCCGGATTCTGGCCGATTTCGGTGTGGATTTCATCACGGAAGATGCCGTGCCGGACACCGGCAATACCGCGTTTGACACCTTGCAGGTTTTGACCCAGTGGGCCTATCCCAACCGGTTGTACCATGCGGCATCCTGGGTGGCCCGGCAGCCGGACCTTATCCAGATGATCCAGCTCAATTCGTTCGGGTGCGGCCCTGATGCCGTGGCCATTGAAGAAAACCGCCAGATTCTGGAGACCGGAGGAAAAAACCATACCCTGGTGAAAGTGGACGATATTTCCAGCACCGGGTCGGTGCGGTTGCGTATCCGTTCCATGGTGGAATCGTTAAAACGGCAGAACAGCCCCCACCGGCCCGGGCAGGGAGTGCGCAGAACCACCCCGCATTTTGAGAAAAAAGACCGGAAACGGCAGATCATTGCCCCGTTTTTTGCCGACAATTATTCCGCATACCTGCCCCCGGTATTTGAGGCCGCCGGATACCGGCTCGAAATCCTGCCCCCGCCGGACCGGGTTTCCGTGGAAACCGGGCTCCGGTTTGCAGGCAATGATATCTGTTATCCGGCTGTGCTGGTGACCGGGGATATCATCAAAGCCTTGAAATCCGGGCGGTACGATCCTGAAAGCATTGCCGTGGGCATCACCCAGACCGGGGGACAGTGCCGGGCATCCAGCTACCTGTCTTTGATCCGAAAAGCCATGATGGCGGCCGGATATGACCATGTGCCCGTCATTTCCGTGACCAGTGCCCGGGGCCTGACCCATCAGCCCGGGTTTGATATCAACTGGCTCAAGATGCTCAAACTGCTGTTTGTCACCACCATGTATGCGGACTGCATCGCCAAAATGTATTATGCCACCGCAGTCAGGGAAATTCATGCGGGAACCAGCCGGAATCTGAGAAAAAAATATATTGCCGCGGCCCATGCCTGTATTTTATCCAGAGACTATGATCAGTTCTTTTCTTTACTGGATGCCGCAGTGACCGATTTCAACCGGGTGGATATCGATGATCGGGTGGACGGCAAAATCGGAATTGTGGGAGAGATCTACATTAAATACAATGCGTTCGGCAATCAGTTTTTGGCTGAATTTCTCATGGAAAACCGGGTGGAACCGGTCATTCCGCCGATTCTGGATTATTTTATTCAGGACTTTGTCAATTACCGGGAAAATATCCGGGCCCATATCCGGCACCGGAAAATTACGGATATCCTGGGGCAGTTCATTGAAACGTTTTTGAATACATTCCATAAAAAAATCGATCATCGGTTCGAAGCTTTCCGGTTTTACACCCCGTTCCATGATATCCGCAAAGTGGCAAAAAAGGCCGGCCGGATCCTGTCTCTGGTGAATCAGTTTGGTGAAGGCTGGCTGATTCCCGGTGAGATCGCCTGCCTGGCCGAAGACGGGGTGACCCATGTGGTCAGCGTGCAGCCCTTTGGCTGCATTGCCAACCATATCGTGTCCAAAGGCGTGGAAAAGCGCATCAAGGCCCTGTACCCGGACATGAACCTGCTGTACCTGGATTTCGATGCCGGCACCTCGGAGGTCAATGTCCGAAACCGGCTGCATTTCATGGTGGAGTCGGTGAAATCCCGCCCGGTCCGGCAGGCAGCACCGGCAACACCCCCTTGATAAGTCACCATTTATCTGACCCGGCAGAACCCGGCAGAATTCGGCAGAAAAGCAGAAATCTCAGGTTTTGATGTTGATGATATCCCGGTCCGGCTGGTGGGGGAATTCCGAAAGCGATGCCCATCGTTCCGGGTCCTGTGGAAAGGTGGGATCGCTCTGCATATATTGGATCATCAGTCGGGCCGTGGCCGTGAGAGAAGACAGATGGGTCCGTTCATACCCGTGGGACGCATCCACCCCGAATCCCACCAGGGCGGTGCGGACATCATGGCCCGCCTCGATGGCGGAAGCCGCGTCACTGCGGTAGAACCGGAACACGTCTTTTTGAAAATCGATGTTGCAGCCTTGACACAGGCGGATCAGTTTCTGGGACAGATGATAATCAAACGGGCCGGTCTGGTCTTTCATGGCAATGGTGACCGAGTATTCCGACGCGTTCTGATCCGGTGCCACCGGTGCCAGATCCACCACTACCATCTCGGACACATCGGCGAAGACATCGGCGGATGCCCCGAACCCGATCTCCTCGAAAATGGTGAAAATCAGGTGGCAGTCCACGGGCAGGGCCACGCCGGATTCCACAAGGGCTTTGGCCGCACTGAGTACAATGGCGGCCCCGGCCTTGTCGTCCAGGTGCCGGGCATTGATGAATCCGTTTTCCGTGATTTCCGGCAGCGCATCAAAGGCGATGAAATCCCCGACATCAAATCCGTTTTCCAAAAGATCCTGCCGGTTGTGGCAGGCTTGATCCACCCGCAGTTCCACATGGTCCCAGCTCACCGGCAGTGCATCCACGGCATCGCCCCAGGCATGGCCCGAGGCTTTCAACGGCAGGACCGTTCCCCGTTCGGGACCGGACTCGGTGAAGATGGTGACCCGGCCGCCTTCGGCAAACCGGCTGGACCAGCTGCCGACGGGAGTGACGGCCAGTTTGCCGTTTTTTTTCAACCGGGTGACCATGGCACCCAGCGTGTCCAGGTGCACGGTGACGGCCCGGTCCAGGGTGTTCTGGCTGCCGGGCAGGGTGGCCCGGATGGAGCCTCTTCGTGTGACTTCGAATTCAATGCCCAGGGCTTCCAGCTGGCTGCCCACATAGTGGACCACCTGGTCGGAGTATCCGGAAGGCGATGGAATGCTCAGTAATTGTTTCAGCTGAAAGAGCAGATAGGATTCATCGATACAGAGGGAAGACATGCATTATTCCTTGTGTTTGACAGCGGTTTCCGGAAACAGCAGGTCGATGAACCGCTGGGCCGTGGGTCGGGGTTCGTGATTGGCCAGGCCGGGACGTTCATTGGCTTCGATGATCACATAATCCGGACCCTGGACATCGGGTACGATGAAATCCAGGCCGGTGACCGGGATTTCCAGGCATCGGGCCGCGGCAACGGCGGCCTTGGCCAGATCCGGATGCAGCTGATCCGTGACATCCTGGATGGTGCCGCCGGTATGCAGGTTGGCGGTCTTTCGCACCATCACCTCCTGGTCTTTGGGCAAAACCGAATCGTTATCCAGTCCTTGCGCCGCCAGACACCGGCGGGTTTCTTCATCATCGGGAATCCGGCTTTCCCCGCCCGTGGCTGCCATGCGCCGGCGATTGTATTTTTCGATCATCTCTTTGACGGTGTGGGTACCGGTTCCCCGGATCACAGGCGGTCTGCGGACCGCGGCCGCCACCACTTCATAGTTGATGACAATGATGCGAAGATCCTGTCCCGGGGCCATCTCTTCCAGGATCACGTCCGGGCAGACATTTTGCGCTTTCTGGATGGCCGATTCCAGATCGCTGGGGTCGAAAATTCCCACACTGATTCCTTCGCCCTGTTCACCCCGGGCCGGTTTGACCACCACGGTCTGGTTTTTCTTCATGAACTGAACCGCCGCATCCAGAGTTGTAACCATGATCTGTTCGGGCACCTGAATGTGTTGTTTTGCCAGCAGTTTTCGGGTCAGGCGCTTGTCATCACATTTGGTCATGGCAACGGCAGTGGTCAGATCGGACAGCGATTCCCGGCAGGAGAGGGTCTTGCTGCCCAGAGTCAACGTGAACAGGCCGAACGACTCGTCCACGATATCGATGCGGATGCCCCGTTTTCGGGCTTCATCCACGATGAGGCGCGCATAGGGGTTCAGGTCGGCATACTGCCGGGAAGCGGTGTACAGGTCCTGGTTAATGGGGTTTTTCCGTTTGATGCAGAACACCGGAATCCGATGACATCCCAGTTTTTCATACAATGCGATCGCTTTTTTGTTGTCGTGCATGACACTGATGTCCACAAAGGCCCGGCCCCGGGTGAAATAGTGTTCACACAGATGCCGCACCAGGCTGATTCCCACACCGGGAAAATCGGACTGGGGATCCACGGACAGGGACCACAGACTGGCCCCTTTTTCAGGATCGTTGAACGCCGCCACATGATCCACGCCCGTGACCGTGCCGATGACCCGGTCATGGGTCAGATCCTTGGCAATCAGATAAGTCCGCAGTTTGTTGGCCCGTTTGTCCAGAATAAAGTCCGGGTCAGCGCCTTTCATGTGACAGGCCCCATAGATCCGGTTGATCTCCAGGGCTTCTCTCCGGGTGGAGACCCGCTGGATCACGAACGGGTTGCGGGTGCGGGGGTCCATGGTGTAATCATGGGACCAGAGCCGGAAGGTGTGGGAGGGATCCAGAAACAGTTTGTCCGGAGCCAGGGACATGACCACATGGGGATCGATGATGTACATGGCAATGTCCCGGCGGTCATATCCATACTGGGTCATGGTTTCCACGATGCGTTCATTGTCTTCAAAGGTATGGCCGAACACCAGCCGGCCCCAGCCCATTTCCACGTATGCATCGGAAATCATGCCTTGTGTCACCGGCCCCTTGAGTTTTTCCCAGTTTCTCAGGGATTGACCGAATCCCCGTTCCAGCCGGTGATTTGATTTGCCCATGTCCTTGCTCCTCAAGCGGTTAGATATCGTTCTGCTGGCACCAGTATTCCAGCAAAGCCGCCTGCCAGAGCTTGGAGCCCTTGAGCGGGGTAATATGGGATTCCGGGTCCGCCAGCAGCCGGTCGATATACTCACGGTTGAACAGGTTCCGGTCTCTGGCCGCGTCGGTATTCAGAATACCGGTGACAAAATCCAGGTATTCCCCTTGCAGATACTTGAGGGCCGGTACGGGAAAATAGCCTTTGGGCCGGTCGATGACCTCATTGGGAATGACCGATCTGGCCGCTTCCTTGAGAATGTGTTTGCCGCCGTGGCCCACTTTGTGTTCCGCTGGAATTTTCGCCACCAGTTCCACCAGTTCATGATCCAGAAACGGGACCCGGGCTTCCAGGCTGGCAGCCATGGTCATGTTGTCCACCCGTTTCACCGGGTCTTCGGTGAGCATCACCAGGGTGTCCAGACGAAGGGTCTTGTCAATGGGGGTGTCCGCACCGGGCATGTCAAAATGCCGCTGGATGAATTGTGTGCTGTAATCTGTTCCCTGAAACGCTTCTGTGACCATTTCCAGGTATTCTTCATGGGACCGGTCTCCAAATACGTTGCGGTAATCCGCCACTGGATTGTCACTTTCCATCATGGGCGGATACCAGTGGTAGCCGCCAAAAATCTCATCCGCGCCCTGGCCGCTCTGGACCACCTTGACATGTTCGGCCACTTTCCGGCTCAACAGATAGAACCCGATGCAGTCATGGGAAACCATGGGTTCACTCATGGCCTTGACACAATCGGGCATGGACGGCAGCACCTGGCCGGCGTCCACCTGGATCTTGTGGTGGTCGGTGGCAAAATGCCGGGCAATGATATCGGAATACAGAAATTCATTCCCTTGTTCGTCGCCGACGCTGTCAAACCCGATGGAAAAGGTTTTCAGATCTTTTTGTCCGGCCTCGGCCAGCAGCCCCACCACCAGGCTGGAATCCAGGCCGCCGGACAGAAGCACGCCCACGGGCACATCCGCTGTCAGACGACGTTTCACAGACGACATCAACGTCTGGCTCACCTGGTGTTTCCAGTCGTCAAACGTATAATTGTCTTCTTCCTTGTCCCGCTGATACACCGGCTGCCAATAGGTGTCTTGTGTCACGGTCCCGTTCTGAGAGATCACGGCCCGGGTGGCGGGCGGCAGTTTTTCTATGCCGGAAATCAGGGTGTGGGGCGAGGGCACAACGGAATGAAACGTCAGGTAATAGTGCAGCGCTTCTGTCGAGATCTTCGGTTTGATTTTTCCGGTGGCCAGCAAAGCGGGCAGGGAAGAAGCGAACAACAGGCTGTTGCCGGTCTTGTGAAAATACAACGGTTTGATGCCCAGACGGTCTCTGGCCATAAACACCTTGTCTTCAGTCTGGTTGTAGATCACAAAAGCGAACATGCCGTTGAAATGCTGCACACAGTCTTTCCCCCAGGCATGATAGGCCTTGAGGATTACTTCCGTGTCCCCGCTGGTATGAAAGGTGTATCCTTTTTCGATGAGTTCATTTCTGAGTGTCTTGTAATTGTAAATGGCGCCGTTGAATACGATGATCAGTCCGAGTTTGGGGTCGATCAACGGCTGGTTGGAATGATCACTCAAGTCGATGATCTTGAGGCGGCGGTGGCCCATCAGGGTCCAGATGCCATGATAGATATCTTCATTGTCAGGACCCCGGCTGGCCATGGCCCGGTTCATCCGGATGACGGAATCTTCGTAAATGGGTTGCCTGTTGAAAAATATTTCTCCGCATATGCCGCACATAAGTTCTCCTGTTGGAAGGTAAAATGGGTTAAAAATTGGGCTTACAGGGGGCAGAAAATCCCCGAGACGTTCAGAATCACAGATTGAACAGGAATAAAAAACATGTCACTGGTGAATTCATGACAGACAATATATAAAATCCCGGCCGTTTTGTCAAATTTCCCGGGCGTTGTTTATTTTGACAGCCAAATCGTTTTTCAGGAAACGGGTCAGGGTTGTGTCAAATGATATTTTCATGTATGGGATAAGAAGCGATGGTTGAACCGGGCAGCAAGACGGACCCGGAAAAAGGACAGCGAACCGGGAAATGGAGAGAAAAAAGCGAATGGAAATCAGATACTGCAGTGTCTGCGGGGCGGGGATGACCACCCGGATACCCAAGGATGACGATCATATCCGGCCGGTATGTGATACATGTGACCATGTTCATTATGAAAACCCCAAAATGGTGGTGGGCTGCATTCCGGTTCAGGGGAATCGAATTTTGTTGTGCAAAAGAAATATCGAGCCACGGAAGGGAAAATGGACTCTGCCGGCCGGTTACCTGGAGAACGGGGAAACCGTCCAGGAGGGGGCCGTGCGGGAAACCCTGGAAGAAACCCGGTCCCATGTCTCAATCATTGCCCCTTACCGCATGTTCAATCTGGTGTTTGTTCACCAGATCTATCTGATGTTCCGGGCCAGGCTGCTGGATAACCAGTTCGGTCCCACCAAGGAAAGTACAAATGTCCGGCTGTTTTCCGAATCGGAAATTCCATGGGAAAATATCGCGTTTGAAGCGATCCGCCAGACACTGGTCGACTTTTTTTCAGATCGGCCCGGGCAGCGCTATCCTTTTGAGATCAAGGAAATCACCGCCCCCAAAAAATGGCATACCCCTGTCTGACGAGGGTTACAGAATATCTTTTAAAATCTCGAACCGCTCGAAAGGCGGCATGACACAAGCCCCGGAAAAATATTTTCTGGCGATTTCCAGCATGGTTTGGGCCTGAGCAGTGCCGGTTTTTATCGGATCGGACGATGTCTCCATTTCCCGGCGGAGCGCGCCGGGCACGGCAATGCCATCCACTTTGTCGTGAAGAAAACAGGCATGCCGTAAAGACAAAAGCGGCAGAATGCCCATGATTATGGGTACCGGCAGATGATGGCAGGCATGTGCCAGAGTTTTGGCGGTGGTTTCGTCATATACGGGCTGGGTGACGATAAACCGGGATCCAGCCTCCACTTTGTTTTCCAGACGTTTGATTTCATTTTTCAGGCCGTTGCGCTCCGGGCGGTAATCCAGGACCCCGCCAGCGGTCAGACCGGATTCAGCCGCCATGGCGATCAGGTGATAAACGGTGACATCGTTCACCGCAGTGGCACCGGTTTTTTTCCGGCCGGCAGACGGATCCCCGGTGACCGCGATCAACGTGTCGATCCCCAGCGCTTTGGCACCCCACAGTTCAGCCTGAAGCCCCAGAAGATTGTGGTCCCGGACCGTCAAGTGCAGAATGGCCGGCTTGCCGGTTTTTTGATTCAGCAGGTGACAGAACACCGTGGCCGACATTCGGGGTTTGGCCACCGGATTGGTGGCCACGCTGAATCCGTCAAAATTCAGGTGGGCGATCCCGGCCAGTTTTTCCAGCAGATCCCGTGGATCATTTCCGGCCGGCGGTACCACCTCGATGGTGGTGACAAATTGTCGGCTGTCTGACATCACAAAGGACATGGGATGGGTTTCCTCCTGTTAAAGGGTAACGGGTTGTTTCAGTATGCCCTGAATCCGGTGCCGGGTCAAATGAAAGAACCAGAAAAAAAAGCGGCGCTGAAAAAAATAAAAAAAAGGGTGAACATTTTTTATTTTTCGGTGTCTGCCCTGATAAAGAAAGAGTGGATGTTATCTTTACAGCAACAGGGATTGATTTCTAACATGAAAAAATGGAGAATGGAACCATGAAAATTCTGATATCGATGATGACCGCGGTTGTGATGCTCACCTGTCTGTCCACGGCACCTGCCCATGCAGACCGGAAAACAATGGAAGGGGTTCTTCTGGGAGTCGGGGCTGCCGTGCTGGGAACAGCGATTTACCAGGGCCTGAATCACTCATCCGGATACAGGGCGCCCCGGCAGCATCATGTGACCCCGGGGTATGGACGCGGATCTCAATGCCGGAATGACCCGCGGCATGCCCGACCGCCGGTCGAACGCTGGGAAATTCAGCGGATCTGGGTGGACCCGGTATATGAAACCCGTTGGAACCCTGGTCATTACAACCGCAAAGGGCATTGGGTCAGCGGCCGGTATGAAACATTCCAGGTGCAAGATGGCTACTGGGAACAGAGGCGGGTGCGGGTCCGGTACTGATCCGGGCAAAACAGGCAATGGGTTGCCGGGCAATGGACGGCGGCAAACACAGATGCTGCCGAAGATAGAATTATGGATGAACAGATCCTGGTGGAACAGCTCAGGCAGGGAGACAAACAGGCCTTTGCCGTCCTGGTGAACACGTTTCAGAAACGCCTGCTCAAGGTGGCGTACGGCATCACCCTGGATTCGGAGGAGAGCCGGGAGATTGTTCAGGACGTGTTCACCACCGTGTTTCGGCAGATCCATTCCTTTCGGCAGGAGGCGTCGCTGTACACCTGGCTGAGAAAAATGACGGTCAACCAGTGCCTCAACTGGAGACGCAGATGGAAGCGGCGGTTCAGGTGGCACCATGACACGATCACCGTGGAAAACGATTCCGGCCTTTCCCGGGAAAACACACGGATGGAGACACCGGAAACCCTGCTGCAGCAAAAACAGTTCAGGGATCGGCTCATGGATGCTGTCACAGACCTGCCGGAAAAAACCCGCACCGTGTTTGTGCTTTTTGCCCTGGAGGGGCTGTCTTACGAAGAGATCGCTGATTTCCTCCATATTCGGAAAGGTACGGTCGCCTCCCGGCTGTTTCACGCCAGAAAACAGGTGGCCCGGACGCTGAACCCGAAGAAACCCGGGGAGAAACCGGTATGACAGAAACATGCGGCAGATATTCGGAAAAACAGATCAGCCGGTTCATTGACGGCGAGCTTTCCCGGCAGGAGATCCGGCAGATCCGGCAGCACCTGGACACCTGTTCTGCGTGCCGCCATCTTGCGGCACAGTTTCAACGTATCACCCGGACATTTGATGAGCTGACGGAACCCACCGGATGGGGCATCGATGCGGAGCGCCTGTACCAGGCCCTGGAAAAAAGGGTCGAGAAACCGGCCAGGCCCCGAAAATTGCGGTTTTTCAGCCACCCGGTCCGTCCTCTGCTGGCGCTGGCATCCATTGCCGCTCTGCTGGTCATCGGTGTGTTTGCCCTGAAAAATGACGGCATGTCACCCAACGGCCCCAGCGCCATTGTCACATCCATCGATACAGAGTATACTGCCGTCATGATCCTTGAAACACCCGACACCCATCATACCATTATCTGGTATTCAGACACCTGACCATGAAAAGGAGGAATATGTTCAGTTCCATCAGGTTGATCCGACTCACAGCCATTGCCGCCGGGGTGATCTGGTTCTGGTGCGGGTGCCCCGCGCAGACCGCGTCTGCACAAAATCATGTCATCACCCATGTCAAGGTGATCCAGGCATCCACCCGGTCCCGGTCCGTTGACCCGGCATTGCGGCAGATCGTACCGGAACTGGAATCGGTGTTCCGATACACGGGGTACGCCCTGCTTCACGATAAGACCCTGACGCTGGGTTTCCAGCAGCCGGGGCGTATCCACCTGCCGGACCGGCAGACCCTGGTGTTGACTCCCGCCCGCAGCCAGGGCGGCAGAATCCAGTATGAGATTCAGATTCTTAAAAAGGGAACTGCGGTGTTTCAAACCCGGGTACTTCTGAAAAACAACCGCAGCATGACCATTGGCGGCCCCCGGTCCGGTCACGGGGTGCTGCTGTTTCATATCACCGGCAATCTGCAATAATAGAACTCAAGAAGGGTGGGTCATACCCGATCCCTTTGCCAAAAACAATCGCCCGGTGGAAGAATCATCTCTGTTTTTTGTGGGATCAAGAAGAAAAATGGCGGTTCGGCCTTCCCGGCGTTGACAATCATACCGGCCCTGTCCTATTCTTGTCCCGGACCTGAAGTCCGGCATCCCTGTTTTATGGAACCGGGGCCGTGAAAAGGGTCATCCAAGGTGTAACCTGAAAAAGGATTTTATCCCATGAAACGCTTTGTTTATTCGGTCATTGCCATTGTCCTGGTGCTGGGTATCGGTGCCGGCATCTATCTCCATCATGTAAAAACAGCGGCCCTGCCGGTCATTGACGGCAACCTGCCCCTGAAAGGGCTCACAGCGCCGGTCACCGTGTACCGGGATGCCCACGGGGTGCCGTCCATTACCGCGGACAATGAAGACGACCTGTACCGGGCCGTGGGGTATGTGATGGCCCAGGACCGTCTCTGGCAGATGGACCTGCTGCGCCGGGTGACCCTGGGCCGGTTGTCGGAAATCCTGGGCGACTCCCTGGTGGAGGTGGACCTGCTGATGCGGGCCCTGAAAATCAGCCGAAAAAGCCGGACCATTCTCGATAACTGTCAGGACCCGGCCCTGCTTTCGGCCCTGGATGCTTTCTGTGCCGGGGTCAATGCATATATCACGGATGCCGGCAACCGCCTGCCCCCGGAATTCCGGATACTGGGATACGCGCCCGAACCCTGGGAACCCATGCACTCGGTCAACCTGATCGGGTATATGGCCTGGGATTTGACCAATCCCTGGGACATTGAACCCCTTTTTCACAAAATCCGTCAGCAGGTGGGAGATGGGCTTTACCAGGAACTGCTTCCGGACCCGGCCATGATGAAAACCCCGGTGCACCTGCCCGGATATGACATGGACTCCAGGGGCTGGGACGCGGAATTGTCGCAATCGGCCAAGGTCCTGGAAAACCTGGGCGTAACGGTATTCCATGGCTCCAACAACTGGGCAGCCGGCCCGGACCGCACCCAGACCGGCAAGCCGTTGTTTGCCAATGACATGCACCTGGGCATCAACGCCCCGGGTCTGTGGTACCCCATGCTCCAGCATGCAGAAGGCTACGTTCATGTCACCGGCGTGGTGCTGCCGGGTCAGCCCTTTGTGATCTCCGGACACAATGCAGACATTGCCTGGGGCATGACCAATGTGACGGTGGATGACATGGATTTTTTCCTGGAAAAAACCGATGAGGCCCACCCCGGGCAATACCGGTACCAGGGGGAATGGATCGATTTTGACACAGAACCGCAGACCATCCATGTCAAGGATGGGGACCCCGTCACCCGGAAACTGCAGTTCACCCGCCACGGGCCGGTGATCAGCCGGTTCAAGGACCTGGACAGCGAGGTGGTGTCCATGAAGTGGATCGGCAATGCCATGAGTAATGAACTCGGGGCGGTGTATCAGCTGAACCGCGCGGAAAACTGGGATGACTTCCGCCGGGCGGTCCGGGGATTTGTGGCGGTGAGTCAGAACATCGCCTATGCCGATGTCCAGGGCAATGTGGGGCTGCACACCTGTGCCGGCATCCCCATCCGAAAAAACGGCAACGGCATGGAAGTTTACCCCGGGTGGACCGATGAATACGAGTGGCTGGGCACTGTGCCGTTTGAAGCACTGCCCTATACCTTCAACCCGGCGGACGGGGTGGTGTCATCGGCCAATAACAGGACCGTTGACGCGTCCTATCCCCACCATATCTCCCACTGGTTTGCCCTGCACTACCGCATCGACCGCATCCGGGAGATGCTGGCAGCCAAAAAACAGCTTTCCCTGGAAGATTTCATGGCCATGCAGACGGATCAACAGTCCCGCCTGGTCACGGACCTGCTGCCGGGCCTGCTGTCCCGCCTGGCACCCCGGTCTGCCGAACTCAGCGACCTGGAACGTACAGCTTTGGGCATCCTGACCTCCTGGGACGGGGAGATGCGGCAGGATGCCCCGGCCCCGGCCATCTTTGACAAGGTCTATGTCACCTGTGCCCGGAACCTGCTGGCCGATGAGATGGGCCATGACCTGGTGGATGAATTTTTGTCCAAGTCCTATCCGGTGCGGCATGCCATGCATAATATCTGGCCGAAAACCGATTCTGCCTGGGCGGATAATATTGACACCCCGGATGTGAAAGAATCGTTGTCAGATATTGTGTTTCAGAGTTTCGGCGAGGCCGTGGCGGCCCTGGCTGACGAACTGGGCAACGATCCGGAAACATGGCAATGGGGCAGCATCCATACCCTGACCCTGTCCCATCCCCTGGGATCCGTGGCCATTCTGGATACCCTGTTTGGCCTGAACCGGGGGCCTTATCCCGCCCCCGGGTCCTTTCACACGGTATCTCCTTACGCCTACAAACTCAATGCCCCCTTTGACGTGAAACACGGGGCTTCCCAGCGCCATATCTACGACCTGTCCGACTGGGATAACAGCCGGGTCATCATTCCCACGGGCAGTTCCGGCATTCCCGCCTCCCCGTTTTACGGCTCCCAGGCGGAAATGTACATGAACGGACAGTTTCGGCAGGATCTTTTCACCCTGGAACGGATATCGGCGGCCGCCGCACACACGCTGGTGCTGCTGCCGGGAGCCGGATGATGTCAGTTGAATGCCATTTCGGTCAGTTCCTGTAAAAAAGCTGGTATTTTTCAACGGTCTCTGGTATGTAGATCTGTAATACAGGCATGAAGCCTGAAGCGAAGAACAAGGTAACTATCTGTAAATACGTATGAAACCCGCTGCCATGAAGGCATGTCCCGGAACCGGGATGGTGTTTTCATGGTTTTTTTTTGCAAAGGAGTTTGATATGGCTTTGTTTGACTGGACAGATAACGGATTCCGGGACCGGCTCCCGGCGCCTGGGACCGCCCGGATTTTTTGGATGGCCCTGGGCGGTTGCGTTGCCCTGCTGGTGATGGTCACGGGGGGGCTGCTTTTACCCGCTTCAGGTACTGCATGGGCCAATGACAAAGAGCTCCGCATTGCCGACGGCAGAGGGGACTGGGGATATCCCACTCCGTTCCGGCATTATCCCCGGGGGCCCGGATATGTCCGCATGTCCTGGGTGTTCGACACCCTGGTATGGAAGGATGAAAACGGGTATGTGCCGGCTTTGGCCAGAACATGGTCGTATGATCCGGAAAACCGGGCCTTCACTTTTCATCTGGACCCTTCTGCCCGGTGGCATGACGGCGTGCCTGTGACCGCCCATGATGTGGCGTTTACCATTGCCTTTTTTCAAGAGCATCCCTACCGGTGGATATCCACCGATGCCCTGGACCGGGTCGAAACCGTGGATGACCACACAGTGATCATGTATCTGTCCCGGCCCTATGCCCCGTTTCTGTCGGATATCGGCGGCACCATGCCGGTGATCCCGAAACATGTCTGGCAGGAGATCACCGATCCCAAAGCCTGTATCGACCCGGCCTGCATGGTGGGCAGCGGGCCCTATGTGTTCAGGGATTTTGACAAAACCCAGGGCACCTATCTGTTCGAGGCGTTTGAAGACTATTACCAGGGAATGCCCAAAAAGAAGCGCCTGATCTATGTGCGCACCTCAAAGGCCCTGATGTCCCTTGTCACCGGCCAGGTGGACCTGGCCAGCATCCAGCCGGACATGGCCGCGCCTTTGAAAAAAAAAGGGCTGACCGTCATTGAAAACGAACGGGGCTGGAACAAGAAACTGATGATCAACCACACCAAACCCCCTTTCAACCACCGGACGTTCCGGCAGGCCCTGGCCTATGCCATCGATCCGCAGGAAATTATCGACAAGTCCCATCGGGGATTCGGCACACCGGCCTCATACGGGCTGTTGAGCATCGATCATGAAATGTACAACCCGGACACCCCGACCTATCCCCACAACCCGGAAAAAGCCGGGGAAATGATCGCCTCTTTGGGCTGGACCCGGGGGCCGGACAAGGTGTTTCATAAAGACGGACACCCCCTGGCCATCGAGCTGATCGCCTCCAATCTCACCGTGGCCGGGGAAACCGTGTCCGACCGGGACGGGGAGATCATCGCCCGGCAACTTGCCGATATCGGCATCCAGGTCACCCTGGTGAACCAGGAACAGACCACCACGGACAGCCGGGTGAAAAACCGAAATTTCGATTTGGCCGTATCCGGCCACGGCGGCATTTCCGGGGACCCCAAAATCCTCAATGAAATGATCTCCTCCACATACGGGGCCGGGTCGGTGAACAGCGCCCGGTATGACGGATGTCCGGAACTCAACAACCTGATGGCGGCCCAGATGGCGGAAATGGACCCGGAAAAACGAAAACAGCGGGTGTTCGAGATCCAGGCGGTCTATGCCCGGGAGATGCCGGCCATCTCCCTGTACTATCCCGTGACCCTGGCGGCCTACAACCCGGACAAAGGCATTGAATGGTTTTACACCCGGGGGGGTATCAGCAAAGGGATACCCATCCCCCAGAACAAACTGTCGCTGGTCCGGTAAAACATTGGATCCGGTACCGTGACTCACGGATAGAGATATCATGCATTTTTCTGCCCGACATACCTGGCTGACCCCGGTACTGGCTTATCTGGCCGCGGCCCTGGTTCTTGCGTTTCTGAGCCACAGCCTGCCCCGGATGCTGCCCGGGGATTTTGTCACCGCCATGTACGGATCTTCCGATGTCACGCTCACGGCACAGCAGGAGGCCGACCTGCGGGCCTATTACCAGGATGATTCCGGTTTCATGGCGTTTATGGGACGGCTTTTGCGCCTGGACTGGGGGTATTCCCATGCGTTCCTGGCCCCGGTATCGACCCTGTTTTTTGACGCCCTTCCCTGGACCCTGCTGCTCATGGGCACGGCCCACCTGGTGTCGTCACTGCTGGGGTTCGTGCTGGGGGTGGAAGCGGCCTGGCGCCGGGGCACCCGCACGGAAAAGGCGGGTGTAGGCATCATGACCGTGCTGGAGGGGATTCCGGAGCTGTGTTCCGGTGCCTTGCTGCTGCTGGTGTTTGCCCTTCACCTGGGCTGGTTTCCGGCGGCCGGGGCCCAGACCGCGTATGCGGATCACACTTTTGTGCAGCAGGTGGCGGATCGGCTGCACCACCTGGCCCTGCCGTTGACCACCCTGATCCTGGCTTATTTCCCCGGCAATTTTCTGCTGGCCCGGGCCGGCATGGTCATGGTGATGAAAAGCCCGTTTGTTTTGACGGCCCGGGCCAAGGGGCTGCCGCCGGTCCGGGTGCGGTACGCCCATGCGGCACGCAACGCGCTTTTGCCCCTGGTGACCCGGTTCGGGCTGCGGTTTGCCTTCATGATCACCGGCGCCCTTGTGGTGGAAACCATGTTTTCCTATCCCGGCCTGGGCACCCTGCTGTTCAACGCCATTGCCATGCGGGACCTGCCCCTGATCCAGGGTATCGTCCTGGCGGCATCGGTCATGGTCCTGGGAATCAACCTGGTCCTGGAATATGTCTATGCCCTGCTGGATCCCCGGGTGGCCCATGCATCTTGATGCCGGACGGCGGATCAGGACCGATCCCTGGTTTCTCACGGGCGCGGCCCTGCTGGGCCTGCTTCTTTGCCTGGCCGCTGCGGGACCTTTGCTGGTGCCCTGGGATCCCCACGACATCTCTTTTATCCCTCTGGATCCGCCTTCGGCCCGGCACTGGCTGGGCATCAACGACGGGGGCATGGATATTTTCGCCGAACTGCTGTCCGGGTTGAGAAACACCCTGATTTTCGGGGTGACGGCCGCGGCTGCCGGCCTGGTCTTTGGATCGGTGACCGGGCTTTTTGCCGCATGGAAGGGCGGCTGGGTGGACCAGTGCCTGATGCGCCTGGCCGACATTGTCCTGGCAGTGCCGTCGGTGATGATCCTGATTCTGCTGGCCGCTTTTTTCAGACCCCCGCCCTGGATCCTGGCCCTGACCCTGGCGGCGTTGACCTGGCCCACCACGGCCCGGGGGATCCGGGCCCAGGCCCTGACCCTGAAACACCGGCTGCACATCCAGGCGGCCCGGCACATGGGCGGATCTTCCCGGTACATCATTTTCCGGCACCTGATGCCGGAACTGTTTCCCTTGTACCTGATCAACTTTGCGGCCAAACTTCGCATGGCCGTGTTCATGGAAGCGTCCCTGGCGTTTCTGGGGCTGTTTGATCCTTCCCAGAAATCGCTGGGCCTGATGATCAGTTTTGCGCTCAAATATTATTACATGGATATCTGGATCCACTGGCTGATCCCGCCGGTGCTGCTTTTGTCTTTTCTGATCATGGGCACCACGTTTGTGACCATCAGCCTGGAACGGGTGTTCGACCCCCGGCTGAAAACTGCTTTATAACCTGCAACTCGTAAGGTAGGATATCTTTGTGCGGATCACCATAAAAAAACTGACGGTGCAATATACGGAAGACGACCACTCCCTGCTGGCCCTGGACCGGGTGGACCTGACCCTGGCTCCGGGGCGTATCACCGCCCTGGTGGGGGAATCCGGTTCCGGAAAGACCACCCTGGGCAAGGCGATCATGGGGCTTTTGCCGGACAATGCCCGGGTTCAGGGAGAGATTCTTCTGGATCAGGATAATCTGCTGGATTTTGATGAGACCCGGATGAACGCAATCCGGTGGGGAACCGCCGCCATGGTCTTCCAGAACGGGGCCGCCAACCTCAATCCTGTGCATCGGCTGAAAGACCAGGTGGCTGAACCGTTGATCCAGCGGGGCACCCCGAAAAAACAGGCCCGAAAACTGGCGGAAACCCGGCTGACGGACATGGGACTGGCACCGGAACTGGCAGACCGGTATCCCCATGAGCTGAGCGGCGGCCAGGTCCAGCGGGGACTTCTGGCCATGGGCCTGATCCTGGATCCGCCCCTGTTGATTTTAGATGAACCCACGGCTGCGTTGGATGCCGTGACCAAATCTTTTGTCGCGGACGTGATTCAGGCGTGCCGGGCCCAAAACAAAAGCATCCTGCTCATCACCCATGACCTGGATCTGGCCGGGGCTCTGGCCGATGAAATTGCCGTGCTCTATCTGGGCCAGGTCATGGAACACCTGCCCGGCAGGGACCTTTTGGAACATCCGGCCCATCCCTATACCCTGGCCCTGTCCCGGGCCTTTCCCACCATGGACGCGGTGCGGGACCTGGGCGGAATCCGGGGGGATGCGTTCTACCGGATGGTCCACGCCCATGCCGCGGAGAACGGCCACACCCACGTGCACACCCATGTGGCAGCCCCGGACGCGTTTCACCAGGGGGGGCATGCGCCGCCGGAAGGATGCCTGTTCCAGCCCCGGTGCACCCAGGCCATCCCGGCCTGTTCCCTGGGATCTGTGGACATGGAGATCACTCCGGACGGGGATCACCGGGTGCGCTGCCTGCGGGGCGGGATCGCCCGGGCCCTGCATTTTGAACAGGTGGCCAAATCCTATGGCCCGGTCACGGCCCTTTATCCCACGGACCTGACGCTCATGGCCGGCGAGGTGTTCTGCCTGGTGGGGGAAACCGGGTCCGGCAAGACCACCCTGGCCATGATTGCGGCCGGGGCCGTTTCCCCGGACCAGGGAACCCGCTTCTTTCAGGGCCGGGACATGGACCTGTGGATGAAAAAAGATGCCCCATCCCTGGCCTCCTGCATCGGAATCATCTACCAGAACCCGGCGGAATCCGTGAGCCACCGGCTCACGGTGTTTGAAATTGTGGCGGAGCCGCTGCGCATCCACCACACCGTCACGGACGAATCCGCACTGGCAGACCGGGTCAAAGCAGCCCTGTCCGATGTGCGGCTGTCCTGTGCCCCGGAATTTCTGAAGCGCTATCCCCATGAACTGAACATGGGGGCCATCCAGCGGGTCTGCCTGGCCCGGGCCCTGGTGCATGAACCCGACCTGCTGGTTGCCGACGAACCCACCAGCGCCCTGGATCCCAGTGTCCAGGCCAAGGTGCTCAAGATGCTGTTGACCCTTCAGATCGAAAAAGGGTTGACCCTGCTGTTTATCACCCATAATATCGGACTGGCACGGAAAGTGGCGGACCGCATCGGGGTGATGTCCGGGGGCCGGATCATCGAAACGGGTCCTGCGGCCCGGATCATCAACCACCCCGGCCACGAATACACCCGGAGCCTGATCCACAGCGCCCGGGGCCTGAACCAGCCCCGGCCGGACGTGTCTTCACCCCTGTGACCCAGGGGGAATATTTTAAACCAAGGAGACCCCATGGATATCCTGTTTCATCCCATCGGAACCATTCACACCCCCTACACCACCCAGGCGGATGTGCCCCATCAGCCGGATCCGGAAGCGGCCGGGGAATTCTACATCCAGCTGAACCCGGAGCTGGTGGACGGGCTTTATCGGCTGGACACCTTCAACTATATCCAGGTGTTTTTCTTCCTGGACCGGCCGGACAAACCCGTGACCCTGCATGTCCGGCCCCCCAGCGGCGGGGGCATGGAGGTGGGGCTGTTTGCCAGCCGCTCCCCCCGCAGGCCCAACCCCGTCGGACTGAGCACGGTCCGGCTCAACGGCATTTCCGGCAGCCGCCTGGATATTTCGGGCATCGACGTGCTGGACCACACCCCGCTGCTGGATATCAAGCCCCATTTCAAGGGGCTGGATGTCAAGGATGACGCCAATGACGGCTGGAGGAAACGATCATGATTGATGTCAATGAAGCCTCAATCCGGGCCATCGATCATTTGAAAAAACTGTATCCGGATCATGATCTGGGTGAAATTCTGTTCGAAGAAGCGGAAATAACCGATGATGACCGGTTCTGGATTGTTGTTCTGAGCTATAAAAGCCCGATTTCATCCGGCGGGGTGGGAAAGTCCATGTTCGTGGGAGACCGGGGATACAAGGTGTTCAAGCTGCTGGTGGAAACCGGGGAAATCCGGTCGGTCAAGAACTGGACCACCAAATAGCCGTCTTTACGGGTGGGGTGAAATCTGCCAAGGCATTCATTCTGTTGAAATTTGATGCAAGACCTGTTACAAGTAAGCCTTTGGAATTTTAACAGGAAAATTAACCCATGCATTATGACGGAATGATCATACGACCTCCCAGCGAGGCGGACAGCATCCTGCTTCAGGTCACCCTGGGGTGTTCCCACAACAAGTGCACTTTTTGCGGCACTTTCCGGGACAAACGGTTCACCATCAAAAAAGACGATATCATTTTTGAGGATATTGAGTATGCTCGGGCCCATTTTCCCCGGCAAAAGCGGCTGTTCATCTGTGACGGGGATGCCATGATCGTGCCCATGCGGCGGTTGCGGCCCATTCTGGAACGGATCCGGGACCGGCTTCCCTGGGTGGAGCGGGTGGGCGTGTATGCCAACACCAAGGGCATCGGCATGAAAACCGACGAAGAACTGGCGGAACTGAAATCTTTGGGCGTGGGTATCGCCTACATGGGGCTTGAGTCCGGTGATGACCAGGTGCTGGCCGATATCCGCAAAGGCGCCACCGCGGACAAGATGATCCGCATGGGCCGGCGGGTGAAACAGGCCGGGATCCAGCTGTCGGTCACCGTGCTGGTGGGCCTGGCCGGGAAAGAGCGCTCCCTGATTCATGCCAAAGAGACCGGCCGGGTCCTGTCTGAAATCGACCCGGACTATGTGGGGGCCTTAAGCCTGATGCTGATTCCGGGCACGGAACTGCATGCCGATCATGAGGCCGGCCGGTTCCAGCTGCCGTCTGCCGAGGAGATGCTGGCGGAGCTGGGCCAGATGATTGCATCCACCCATCTGTCGGACGGATTGTTCCATGCCAACCACGCCTCCAATTACCTGCCCATCCGGGCCCGGCTTCCCCGGGACAAAGAGAAAACCCTGGATCAGATCGCTCAGGCATTGAGCGGAAAAATCAAACTCAAACCCGAATTCATGAGAGCCCTGTAACACA
>JAABUD010000233.1 GCA_011389555.1 Desulfotignum sp.
TCAGAAAAATCGAACAGTTTGACATGACCGTGGACGCGTTAGGCGGCAAAGCCTTTACCGGGCAATATCACTATCTTCAGAAGACCACAAATTCGCTGGCCCGACTGTACAATCTGGAAATCCGCCTGGAAAACCCGGGGTATGAGATTCTGCCGGATATGTTCGTGCGGGTGGCCATTGTCAAAAAACGGGATGAACAGGGCCTTGCCGTGCCCATGTATTCTTTGATCACCCGGATGGGACAGACCGGGGTGTTTGTGGTGGACCAGGGGACTGCCCGGTTTGCCCCGGTTGAAACCGGGTTCCAGGACGGCTGGAAAATTCAGGTGACCGCCGGCCTGACTCCGGGGGACCCGGTGGTGGTGGTGGGACACCGGATTATCGAGGACAAGGATCCTGTGCAGGTGGACCGCCGGGTGCAATCCATGACCGAGCTGGGATCGGAGAAGGGTCGATGATCCTTTCCGATGCCGCTGTCAAAAACCGGGTGTCCGTGCTGGTGCTGCTGGCCATCATCGTGATTCTCGGGGTGTATTCCTATCGGGTCCTGCCCCGGGAAAGCACGCCCGATATCACCATTCCCTATGTGTTTGTCAGAACCGACTACAGGGGCGTGTCGGCATCGGACATCGAAACCGCCATCACCATTAAAATCGAAAAAAAACTCAAGGGCCTGGACAAGGTGAAAAACATCTCTTCCGTGAGTTCCCAGGGCCTTTCCCAGATCAATATCGAGTTTCTGCCGGGCACGGATATCAACGAGGTGCTTCCCCGGGTCAAGGACAAAGTGGATGAAGCCCGGAACGACCTGCCCACGGACCTGGAAAACGAACCCAGGGTGTATGAGGTGAATTTTTCCGAAATGCCCATTGTGGTTTATTCCCTGGCAGGCGACAGCGGCCCGGCCCGGCTCAAAAAAATCGCCGATGATCTCAAAGATGACATCGAAGCGATTCCCGGTGTACTGGAAGTGGAGGTCACCGGGGGGCAGGACCGGGAAATCCAGGTGGAGGTGGATGTTGACAAACTGGCGTATTACCGGATTCCCATCACCCGGTTGCAGGAAGCCGTGGCGGCCGAGAACCAGAACATCTCGGGGGGTGCCATCACCCTGGGCCATGGCCGGTATCTGCTCAAGGTGCCCGGCGAATTCGACACGCCGGAAGAGATCCTGACGCTGGTGGTGGCCACCCACAAAGGACATCCCATTTACCTGAAAGATGTGGCAAAAGTGGTGGACGGTATCCAGGAGGAGACGTCCCGGTCCCGGCTCAACGGGGAAAGTGCCATCAATCTGTCCGTGAAAAAACGGGCCGGGGAAAATATCATCCGGATCTCCGACCGGATCGATGCCGTGGTGGCGGCGGCAACCGACCGTTTTCCCGGAAATACCACCATCACCAAACTGATGGACAATGCCAGAGATATCCGGGCCATGGTGGCGGATCTGGAAAACAACATCCTCTCCGGGTTGATTCTGGTGGTGGCGGTGCTGTTCGTGGTGCTGGGCATCCGAAACGCCCTGCTGGTGGGCATGGCGATTCCATTTTCCATGTTTCTGTCGTTTGCCGTTCTCAATGCGCTGGGCATCACGCTGAACATGGTGGTGCTGTTTTCCCTGACCCTGGCCCTGGGCATGCTGGTGGACAATGCCATCGTGATCGTGGAGAATGTGTACCGGTACATGCAGCAGGGGGTGTCCCGGATGGAAGCGGCCATGAAGGCCACGGGCGAGGTGGCCTGGCCGGTCATCGGTGCCACGTTCACCACGCTGGCCGCGTTTTTTCCCATGCTGTTCTGGCCCGGTATCATGGGAGAATTCATGCATTTTCTGCCGGTCACCCTGATTGTCACCTTGAGCGCCTCCCTGTTTGTGGCCCTGATCATCAATCCGGCCCTGTGCTCGTACTTCATGGGCACCCCCCGGGGTGCGGGGGCCACCTCGCTTTCCCCGGAACAGATGCAGTCCCGGGGAGAATCGCCCGTAAAAATTCAGGGCTTTTTGCTGACCGGCTATGTCCGGATTCTGAAACAGGCCCTGGGTCACAAGCTGGCCGTACTGGCCGGTGCCGTGGTGGTGATGGTGCTGCTGTTCCAGATATGGATGCTGACCATCGGTATTGAAAAACCGGTGGAGTTTTTTCCATCCATTGAACCCAGGTCCGTGTTCGTGAACATCGATGTGCCGGAAGGGGCGGATCTGGAATTCATCGATGACACGGTCAAACAGGTGGAAATGGCCGTGGCCGGTACCGGGGCGGAAACCTATGCGGCGGCCATGGCCCTGAAGACGCATGAAACCGCACGGCAAAAAGAGTTTCTGGCCCCGTCTGATATCAACAATGTCGAACATCTCTATACACGGGTGGTTCAGAACAGCGGGGGCAGTTCCGTGTTTGAATCCAACCTGCCCAATCATATCGGGGTTCAGTTTCTGGATTTCGAGGACCGGAAAACTTCCACCAAAACGGATCTGGAAGAGATCCGGCGCCGGGTGGCGCAGGTTCCCGGGGTGAAGATCACCGTGGAGGAACAGGAAGAGGGTCCTCCCACCGGGGCCCCCATCAATATCGAGATTGCCGGGGACCGGTTTGACGTATTGAGCCGGATGGCCGGGGAAATCCGGAAAGTGGTGGAAAGCGTGCCCCATGTCACGGATGTGAGGGATGACTTTCAGGGCGGGCTGCCATCGGTTCAGGTGGATATCGACCGCCAGAAGACCGCGCTGTTCGGACTGACCACCTCCGCCGTGGGGACTGCCTTGAAAATCGCCTACAACGGCCTGGATGTGTCCACCTTTTATGAAGGGGACGAAGAATACGATATTGTCGTCAAGCTGGCCAAATCCGACCGGCAGGGAGCGGATATTCTTCACAAGCTCATGATTCCGGGTCCGTCCGGTGAGCTGGTCCCCCTGACCACCCTGGCATCCATTCAGTACATAGGGGCCATGGGGGACATTGTCCGCAAAAACCATCGGCGGGTGGTCACGGTCAAGGCCAGTGTGGATGAAACCAAAACCACCGGAACCGTGGCCCGCATGCAGGTGATGGAGCTGCTCAAACAGATGGAGATGCCTGCGGGATACACCTACACGTTCACGGGAGAGGATCAGGAACAGCAGGAGGCCCAGGCGTTTCTATCCAAAGCCTTTGTGGTGGCCCTGCTGCTGATTTTCCTGATTCTGGTGACCCTGTTCAACTCCGTGGTGCAGCCGGCCATCATTCTGACATCCGTGCTGCTGTCTTTGGGCGGTGCGTTCTGGGGCCTGGCCGTGATATCATCGCCTTTCGGCATCATCATGACCGGGGTGGGAATTATCTCTTTAGCCGGGGTGGTGGTGAACAACGCCATTGTGCTCATAGACTATACCAACCGGTTGAGAGACCGGGGCATGGAGTTGATGGAAGCGGTTGTCGCCGCCGGTGCCACCCGGTTGCGGCCGGTGCTGCTCACGGCGGTCACCACCATTTTAGGACTTTTGCCCATGGTCACGGGGGTTTCCTATGATTTCCATGTCATGGACATATCCATGACTTCGGAATCCAGCCAGTGGTGGCGTTCCATGGCCATTGTGGTGATTTTCGGCCTGCTGGTGGCCACGGTGCTGACCCTGGTGGTGGTGCCGGTCCTGTATGCCCTGATCGAACAGATCAAGACGGCTTCAGGCAAAGGGGTTGCCCGGGCCCGCCGGTTTTTCCTGGGGCCCGGGACATCGGAAACAAGGACTTCGGAACCAACCGGATAGATACCGGCAAACAACGATTACAGCATTTCCAGGGCGCAGGCCATGGCCACGCCGCCCCCGCCGCACAGGGTGGCCAGACCCAGGGTGTTGCCCTGTTTTTTCATGGCATGGATCAATGTGACCATGATCCTTGCGCCCGTGGCGCCCACGGGATGGCCCAGCCCGATGCCGGACCCGTTGATGTTGGTGATCTCCCGGTTGAGGGTCAGCTCTTTTTCACAGCCCAGGTACTGGGCGGCAAAGGCCTCATTCACTTCCACCATTTCAAAATCCGGCACAGACAGGCCGGACCGTTCCATGAGGTTTTTCACGGCCGGTACCGGTGACAGTCCCATGACCGTGGGATGGCAGGCCCCCATGCCCGTGGCTTTGATGCGGGCAATCGGGGTGAGTCCCAGTTCTCTGGCCTTGTCTGCGGACATGATGATCATGCCGGCGGAACCGTCATTGATGCCGGATGCGTTGCCGGCCGTGACCGTGCCGGTTCTGGGAACAAAGGCCGGGGGCAGGGCCGCCAGTTTTTCCAGGGTCATGCCCGGCCGGAAATGTTCGTCCTTGTCAAAGATCAGGGGATCTTTCTTGCGCCGGGGCACCTGGACCGGCACGATCTCCTCGGCAAAGGAACCGTCCTGGGTGGCCCGTTCCGCATTGTTGTGGCTGCGCAGGGCCACCTCATCCATCTCTTCTCTGGACAGCCCCAGGTGCTGGGCCACAAATTCGGCTGTGTGCCCCATGATATAGGGCTTGCCCATGAAATAGGATGCCGGGGCCTGGGTCGTGTCCACAGGTGTGGTATCGTCCAAGGGCAAAAGATAGGATCCGCAGTGCAGGGCGTGGATCATGGCGTCCACAAACTGGGTATCCTGGAGCCGGCATCCCCACCGGGCCTTGGGCACGGTATAAGGAACGCCGGACATATGTTCCACCCCGCCGGCCAGGATCACTTCCGCCATACCGGCCTGGATCATGGCAGCCCCTGACAGTACCGCCTCCATACCGGAGATGCATACCCGGTTCACCGTGACTGCGGGCACACTTTCCGGGATTCCGGCCATCAGCGCCGCCACCCGGGTGGTGTTCAGGGTGTCATGGTGTTCCACGCAGGTGCCGTACCGGACATCATCGATCAGGTCCGGATCAATACCGGCCCGATGGATGGCTTCTTTCATGGTCACGCTGGCAAGGGCCGCGCCGTTCATCTCTTTTAACGTGCCGCCGAACGCTCCGATGGCGGTCCGGCAGGCAGATACGATCACAATGTCTTTCATGGTTTGGTTTCCTGATTATGGTTGTCAGTTTTCAAGGGGTCGGTCCCTGCGGATGCTCCGCAGAAGAAAATCTCCCATGTACGCGTTGAGGTGAAAATAAAAAAAGGCTCATGACCCGAAAGAGGCGTCCGCCATGTCCAGGGCGCTGGTGTCACCGGCCTGGATCACCGCCATTTTTGCCTGGGCTACGGGCAGGACCGTGCGGATAAAAAACCGGGCCCCGGTGACCTGGCCCTGGTAAAAGGCAACATCCTTTTTTCTGGGATTGTCCCCAAGTTTCCGGGCGGCAATCACAGCCCGCCACAAGAGCATCCACCCCATCAGGGTGTCGCCCGTCACATCCAGAAACGGATGGGCATGGGCAAATGCCGTCAATATGTTTTTCGACCCCAGATCCCCGGCCAGTTTTCCGGCGGTTTCCTTTACATGATTGAGGGTGGTTTCCAGGGTGCCGGCCAGGGGGGCCAGGTCGGCTTCTTTTTTTGCGGCGGCAATGGTTTTCTCCACTTCAGCGACCAGGTCCATGAAGGCCTGGCCCCGGTTGAGCCCCAGTTTCCTGCCCAGAAGATCCATGGCCTGGATTCCGTTGGTGCCCTCGTAAATCTGGGTGATCCGGCAGTCCCGAAGCAGCTGCTCCTGGGGGTATTCCCGGGTGTACCCGTATCCGCCGAACACCTGAAGTCCTGAAGAGCAGAGTTCAAAGGCCCGGTCCGTGACATACCCCTTGGCCACGGGGATGAGCACGTCGATGAGCCCCTGGTATCGGGCTTTATCATCTTTATCTGAACTCAGGGTCATCTTGTCTTCCAGAAACCCCACATAAAACAGCAGGCTGCGCATCCCTTCGGAAGCGGTTTTCATGGAGAGCAGCGTGCGCCGGATGTCCGGATGCTCGATGATGGGAACACCCGAAGATCCTTTGGGTGCGGTGAGTCCCGGGCCCTGAATCCGTTGTTTTGCATAGTTCAGGGCATTGAGATAGGAGGCCCCGGCACAGGCAAACCCCTGCATGCCCACATGAAGCCGGGCTTCGTTCATCATCACGAACATGGCCCGCATGCCTTTGTTTTCCTCCCCCAGCAGGGTACCGATGCATCCGTCTTTGCCCCCCAGGGTCATGGAACAGGTGGGGCTGCCGTGGATCCCCATTTTATGCTCGATGCCGGTACACACGATATCGTTGAACTCTCCCGGGGTGCCGTCCTCGTTTACCCGGAATTTGGGTACCAGGAACAGGGAGATGCCGGCCGTACCGGCCGGTGCCCCCTCGATTCTGGCCAGCACCGGATGGATGATGTTTTCCACCAGATCGGTGTCTCCCGAGGAGATGAAAATCTTGCTGCCGGAAATGCGGTAGGTGCCGTCATCGTTTTTCACGGCTTTGGTGGTCAACGCCCCCACATCCGATCCGGCGTCCGGTTCGGTGAGCAGCATGGAGCCGCCCCATTTGCCGGAGTACATGTTTTTCAAATACATTTTTTTCTGCAGGTCCGTGCCGAACCGTTCCACCAGCTTGCCGGCCCCGTGGATCAGGATGTTGTGGAGCATGAACGGAAAATTGGCGCCGTTAAAATAGTTTTCAGCGGCCATGGCCACGGTGCGGGGCATGCCCTGCCCGCCCCAGGCCGGATCATCACACATGGCGATCCATTCGCCCTGTCTGAAAAGATCATAGGCCCGGTGAAACGCTTTGGGGACGGTTACCTGTCCGCTGTCAAACGTGCAGCCCTCTTCATCTGCTTCCCGCTGGCAGGAAAGCAGTTCCTTGAGGGCCAGGTTCCGGGCCTCGGATACGATCAGGTCAACGGTTTTCCGGGTGAATTCCGAAAAATGATCATGCCGGCTCAATTGTTCCACTTCCAGTTGTTCGTGAAGAACAAAATCCACATCCCGGCGGTCTGCAACCTCTTGTGCCATGGGTGCTCCTTTTTGGGTGTTTGATTCGATCAAAGACAGATGGCCCGGAACTGAAATTTGGGTCAGCCGGGCCCATGGGTCCTATTTGGTGTAATCGTAGAATCCTTTGCCGCTTTTGCGGCCCAGGTATCCGGCCCGCACCATTTTGCGCAGCAACGGCGCCGGCCGGTACTTGTCTTCTCCCAGTTCCCGGTGAAACCCTTCCAGCACAAACAATATGGTGTCCAGGCCCACCATGTCGGACAGGGCCAGCGGCCCGATGGGATGATTGGCCCCCAGCATCATGGATTTGTCGATATCTTCGGCCGATGCCACGCCTTCGGCCAGAACAAAAATGGCCTCGTTGATCATGGGCACCAGAATCCGGTTCACGGCAAATCCCGGGGCTTCCTTGACCTCAATGGGGGTTTTATCGATTTTTTCCACAAATTCCCAGGCCATGTTCAGGGTGTCGTCCGAGGTGGTGAATCCCCGGATCAGCTCCACCAGCTTCATCACGGGCACGGGGTTGAAAAAATGCATGCCGATGACCTTGTCGGGCCGCCGGGTCACGGCAGCCATCTCTGTAATGGACAATCCCGAGGTGTTGGTGGCGATCAGGGTGTCTTTTTTGCAGATGTTGTCCAGGTCCTGGAACACCTGTTTTTTGATCTCCATCACCTCGATGATGGCTTCGATCACCAAGTCTGCCTCGCCCGCAGCACGGGTCAGGTCCGTGGTGCCGGTGATTCGGCCCAAAACAGCGACTGCCTCGTCTTTATCCATTTTTCCCTTGGACACGGCCCGGTCCAGATTGGCCTTGATGGTGGCCAATCCGTTTTCCACAAACCGGTCTTCCATATCTCTGAGATATACCTCAAATCCGGCCCCGGCACAAACCCGGGCAATGCCGGCGCCCATGATTCCCGCGCCCAGCACGCAGATTTTTTTTATTTCCATATGTCACTCCTCTTGGTTACAGGTTGTCGGATCCATGCGGTATGATACAGCATAAATCATGTCCGGGGTTGAATATCCCTTGTTTTAAAAAGGTTGTCAATAATGCAATGGCAAAGCGGCCGGTTTTTCCGTTCCCCGGGCCCCGGTCCTTTTCGCCATTCGCCATAATGAAAAATGAATTATCTGATCAGATTTGAATTATCCGAATTTTATGCGCTAAAATAATATTTATTTAGCCGTTTGTTCTAATTTATTCTTGTTTTAAAAAATTCTCAAAAAAAAAAGATTGACATGGTATGGGATTCTCTTTAGATTGAAATCTTTGGAAATCGGTGAAGTTCCCTTTTTCCCAGAATTCGCGGTGAAAGGACGGCCTGCTCAAGGGGGTGGCCGCTGCAATGTGTAAATGTCAGGAGAGGTTGATATGTGTCGTTTGTTCGCACTCACCAGTCGGGACCCGGTGTCTCCCATGCTGGCCATCAAGGCTTTGGATGTGATGAAGGAAGGCCATGACGGGTCCGGTATGGGGTTGCTGCTCCAGGATCTGGGGGGGCCGTTCGAAGAGATGAAAGACGCCCCGATTCTGTCGGGAATTTTCAGCGAAGAAGGGATCCGTCGTCTGGATCTGTTCATGATGGATCTAGGCTTTCTCACCAAATACAAAATTTCGTTAAAGGTGCCCAAAAAACAGGTGGAAGGCATTCCCAGAAGGGATCTGTATCTGATCCGGGCGTATGAACTGCCCGAGGACTGGGACCGTCTGAGCAGAGAAGACATGGCGGTTCAGCTGTCGGACATACGGCTCAAGATCCGCGAAATGGGGGAAGAAAAAAATGACATGATCGTATTTTCCTTCTGGCCGGACACCATCATGATCAAGGAGATCGGGGACCCGTTGCAGCTGGCCGGATACCTGGGCCTGGACCGAAAGGAACTCAAGGCCCGGATCATCATGGCCCAGGGACGTCAGAACACCAATTACGCCATTGACCTGTATGCGTGTCATCCTTTTTTCATCAAAGGATACAGCACCATGACCAACGGAGAAAACACCGCGTTCATCCCCATCAAGGATTTTCTCTCCTCCCGGGGGATTGCCGCCTACACCGGATACCAGTCCGACTCCGAGGTGTTCGCCCATATTCTGCACTATTCTCTGGAGGAGCTGGGATTGGGCATCGACGGGTACAAGCATGTGATCACCCCGCTTCAGGACAGCGATCTGTCCATTCATCCCGATGCCGTGTTTCTGTCTCACCTGAAGCGCACCTGCCGTTCGTTGATCATTGACGGCCCCAACTGCGTCATCGGCACCCTGCCGGATCATTCCCTGTTCATGGTCCAGGACCGCAAAAAACTGCGGCCGGGCGTGGTGGGAGGAAAACCGGGCCTGTACGGGTTTTCGTCGGAAATCTGCGGCCTGGACGCCGTGATTCCGGACCGGGACAAATCCAGAGATATTCAACCCATGCATCTAGATACAGTCATTGTCAGACCCGATCGTCAGGAGGTAGCCATATGTCGTCAAACCGAAGCCTTGAACCTTCCGCTTTAAGCATCAACGACCTGCCCTGGCAGGTGAAATACAGCAATGACCGGTGTACCCTGTGCGGCCAGTGCACGGCCGTGTGTCCGGTACAGGCCATTGAACTGGGCGTGTTCAGAAAACGGACCCTGAAAACCAGCATCCGCAGACAGGCGGAGCAGGTCACAAAGCAGGACGTGTTTTACGGGATCCGGCAGAAAACCGACGTGGCCCATGCCTGCATCGGATGCGCCATGTGCACCCTGGTGTGTCCCAATGACGCCATCCATCCGGAAAAAAATCCCGGACTGGACCGGATGAAGTTTCACATCAACCAGCAGGGAGTGCCCCGGCGCCGGGGCGGGCGCCGAAATTCGGCCGGGTCGGTTCTGGACCGGATCAAGTTCACCCGGATCTCCATGCTCACGGACCCGGCCCTGGATGCCGGACGGCATGAATTCGAGATGCGGACCCTGCTCGGCCGGGTGCTTTCCCCCAGGGAAAACATGAAACGGCTGCGGGAAAAGGGATGGATTCCGCCGGTCCGCGAAATCTATCCGCTGATCATCGGCGGCATGTCCTTTGGCGCCCTGTCGCCCACCATGTGGGAGGGACTCCAGATGGGGGTGGCCTATCTGAACGAGGAGATGGGCATGCCGGTGCGCATGTGCACGGGGGAAGGCGGATGCCCGCCCCGGCTGTTGCGGTCCCGGTTTCTGAAATATGTGATTTTGCAGATCGCCTCGGGTTATTTCGGGTGGGACGAAATCATCCACGCCATCCCCCACATGAAAGAAGATCCCTGCGCCATCGAGATCAAGTATGGCCAGGGCGCCAAACCCGGGGACGGCGGGCTGTTGATGTGGCACAAGGTCAACCGGCTGATTGCGGCCATCCGGGGCGTGCCCGCCGGCGTCAGCCTGCCCAGCCCGCCCACCCACCAGACCCAGTACTCCATCGAGGAGTCCGTGGCCAAGATGATCCTGTCCATGTCCATGGCCTGGGGGTTCCGGGTGCCGGTGTATCCCAAGATTTCAGCGTCCTCCACCTCTCTGGCCGTGCTCAACAACCTCACCCGCAACGACTATGCCTCGGGCCTGGCCATCGACGGCGAGGACGGGGGCACGGGCGCCGCCTATACCGTGTCCATGGATCACATGGGACACCCCATTGCCAGCTGTATCCGGGACAATTACCTGAACCTGACCAAGATCGGCAAGCAGAACGAAATCCCGCTGTTTGCCGGCGGCGGCATCGGCAAGAACGGCAACCTGGCCGCCAATGCCGCGGCCCTGATCATGCTGGGGGCCTCCGGGGTCCAGATCGGCAAATATGTGATGCAGGCCGCTGCCGGGTGCGTGGGCACGGAAGAGGACCGGTGCAATGTGTGCAACGTGGGCATCTGTCCCAAGGGTATCACCTCCCAGGATCCCCGGCTCTACCGGCGGCTGGATCCCGAGGATGTGGCCCGCCGGGTCGTGGACCTGTTTGTGTCCTTTGACACGGAACTCAAAAAGATCGTGGCGCCTCTGGGCCGGTCCACCTCTCTGCCCATCGGCATGTCCGACGCAATGGGCATCGATGATGTTGCCGCAGCCCGGAGACTGAGCATCAAGTATGTAGTGTAAGGAAATACAGTTATGACAAACGACGACGTTATTTATATTCCCGGCAGAAGAGAAGAAAAACGGATCCCCTCCAGGGTCCTGGAGGAGATCGTCCACCAGCAGGTTCGCAGCGGTAACCGGAACCTGGAGATCGAAGCATTCGGCCAGCACGGCATCGGCGGACGGTTGTGGGAAGCCGGCACGGATCCGGTGAATATCCGCCTCATCGGGCATTCCGGCCAGCGGACCGGGTCCCTGGGAACCGCCAGCACCCGGATCGAGATCATGGGGCCGGCATCCGATGACCTGGGATGGCTCAATGCCGGGGCACAGATCGTGGTGCACGGCCACGCCTCCAACGGCGTGATGAACGGGGCGGCCCAGGGCCGGGTGTTTGTGGGCGGCAGCATCGGTGCCCGGGGCATGACCATGACCAAGCACAACCCCCGGTTCGATCCGCCGGAACTGTGGGTGCTGGGCACGGCCGGAGACTATTTCGGTGAATTCATGGCCGGGGGTATTGCCGTGGTGTGCGGGCACGGCAGTCAGCCGGAAGACCAGGTGCTGGGGCACCGGCCCCTGGTGGGCATGGTGGGCGGCAAGGTCTTTGTCCGGGGCAGTGCAAAAGGATTCAGTGAAAAAGATGCCAAACGGGCGGCGTTGACGGATGACGACTGGCAGTGGCTGGAAACCCGGCTGAAAACGTTTTTGGAAAAAACCGGGCGCATGGATCTGCTGGCCTCTTTGACGGTCCGGCCTGAATGGATTCTGCTCACGGCCAAATCTCCCCATGAAAAGGCGGACAGCCCGGATCGGCCGGACATGGCGTATTTCAGAAAACAGGTCTGGGACCGGGAACTGGGATCCGGGGGCCTGATCGGTGATCTTCAGCCCGTGGCACCGGGCACGGTTCCGGTGATCCCCACAGGGGAGCTGCGCCGGTATGTGCCGGTGTGGGAACAGGGAAAATATATCTCCCCGTGCCAGGCCGCCTGTCCCACGGGCATTCCGGTTCAGGACCGCTGGTATATGGTGAGGGCTGACAACGTGGATGAAGCCGTTGCCATGGGCCTGACCCACACCCCGTTTCCGGCCACGGTGTGCGGATACCTGTGTCCCAGTCCCTGCATGGCGGCCTGCACCCGGCATCAGGAAGGAATGACCCCGGTGAATGTCCGGGATCTGGGCCGGGCCGGTGAAAACGTGCCCCCTCCTGAACCCGAAGACGCGACCGGCAGAAAAATGGCCGTGATCGGTGCCGGCCCCGGCGGTTTGTCCGCGGCCTGGCACCTGACCCTCAAAGGGCATGATGTCACCGTGTTCGATACCCAGTCGACAATCGGCGGCAAGATCGCCGCCGTGATCCCGGGATCCCGGATTCCCGAACAGACCCTGGAGACGGAACTGGCCCGGATCCAGGCCCTGATTCCCGATATCCGGCTGGAACAGGCCATCGATGCCGACACCTTTGTTCAAATCCGGGATGACCATGATTTCACCATTGTGGCGGCCGGGGCCAAAAAACCGAAAACCCTGCCCGTGCCCGGTATGGAGCGGGCTGTGGCTGCCAACGATTTTTTGATGGATGCCAAAGCGAAAAAGTTCGAACCCGGCAACAAGGTGGTGATCATCGGTGCGGGCAACGTGGGATGTGATGTGGCCACGGAAGCCCATCGGCTGGGCGCGAGAGACATCACCCTCATCGATGTTCAGGAGCCGGCAGCCTTTGGCAGAGAGCGGGAGGATGCACAACGATGCGGGGCCCGGTTCCTGTGGCCCGTGTTTACCCGAGAGATCATTGAACAGGGGGTGATGCTTGACAACGGGGATCTGCTGCCGGCGGACACGGTGGTGGTGGCCATCGGCGATGTCCCGGACCTGGATTTCATCGGCACCCACCTGGCCGTGGACAACGGATATGTGACCGTGGACCGGTTCCACCGCACGTCAGACCCGAAAGTGTTTGCCATCGGCGATATGGTGGCCCCGGGTCTGATCACGGATGCCATCGGTGCGGGCAAGCGAACGGCCCGGGTCATCCATCAGCTGGTATCCGGGCAGGAGGTTCAGGACATTTTGTCCATGCCGGTCATGGATGTCTCCCGGGTTCATCTGGCATATTATGATCCCGCAGATACAACCGGCGATCTGTCCACCTGCGGTGATGCCTGTGCCTCCTGCGGCAGGTGCCGGGATTGCGGCATCTGCGTCGCCATCTGTCCGGAAAACGCGATTCATCGTAACGATCTGGAAGATCACGGGTTTGAGTACCAGGTGGATCCGGACCGGTGCATCGGGTGTGGATTCTGCCAGGGAGCCTGTCCCTGCGGTATCTGGAGCTTGATACCCAATACCCCCCTGTAACCCGATATTTGGATTTTCCTTGACGCTGCCCTTTTTGATTCGTATAAAAAACAAACCGAACGAAAAAAAGGGGGGATCTGTGACACTGGGAGGGTTGTCTTTTTTGAAAGGGTGGAGAACCGCCTGTTTTTTATGGATGATGGTGGTGGTGGTGACAGGTCTGGCGGATGCAGGGTCCCTGCCGGGCCGGGTGTTGAAATTTGCCGTTCACACCAGCAATCTGGGCAGTCTGGACCCTCATCTGCTGAAAGGATCCCAGGATGATACCTATGCGGACCTGGTTTTCAACTGCCTGATCCGGTATGCGCCCGGGGATCTGTCCCGGCTGGAACCGGATATCGCTCGATCCATTCCCGAGTTCCGGCTTGAAAACCATCGTCAGGTCTGGACAATTCATTTGAAAAAAGGGGTGTTCTTTCATCCGGGGCCGTTCAATCCCCCGTATGAACTGACGGCCGATGACGTGATCTTTTCCTTGAAGCGGCTGGCAGATCCGGATTTCAGCGGCATGGCCGGGGAATATGAGGGCATGGCGTTCAAAAAGATAAATGACCATACCCTGGAGATCATTCTGGAAAAACCGGTGTCCCCGTTGTTTTTTCTGCCCAAAATCGCCAATCACCGGGGCGGATACATTGTGAGTCAAAAAGCGATCCAGGCCGGGGGACAGGAGGGGTTCAGGGCCCATCCCGTGGGCACGGGGCCATTCATGTTCCACAGGTATGTGCCGGAGAAGATCTGCGAGTTAAGGGCCCATGCCGGGTATTTTCGGGGAACCCCGAAACTGGCGGGGGTGGAGATGCATTTTATTCCGGACAATGACGTCCGGGAGGCGGCGTTCAAAAACGGGGACATGGACCTGATTCTCGGGGTGGGAAACCCCGGATGGATCGAGCGCATGGCGCAGGTGCCCGAAAGTGTCGTGGACGTGTTCGGTCCGGGCTACACCGGCCTGTTTCATTTCAATACCTCCATCCCCCCCCTGGATGACATTCGGGTCAGACAGGCCATTGCCCATGCACTGGATCGAAATGATTTTCTGGCGGCATCCAGCCCAAAGCTGGTGTCCCCGGTACTGGCCCCCATGAGTGCGGATTTTATGCCCGGAGGGCTGACCAATGAAAAAATCATCAATTTGCGGCTGAATCCAGAAAAGAATATTGAAACCGCCAAAAAAAGGATGGCAGCAGCCGGATTCAAGGAGGGCTTTGCCATGACCCTTTATGGTTCGGAGAAACGTCTGTTTAAAACATCCTATGAGATTTTGCAGCGGTCTTTGAAAGAGATCGGTATTCTCGTGGATCTGAAAATCGTTTCCCATTCCGAGTATCACCGGATTATCCGGAAAAACCGGAATCCCATGGTTCTGTATTTTACGCTTCGGCCCAATGCCGATACGTATCTGCGGGGATTTTTTCATTCTGATTCCATTGTTCAGACCGGCAGCAATGCGTATACCAATTTTTCCCATTGTACGTCAGTGGACGGTTTGCTGGATACGGCTGTCGGGGAGATGGATCCCAAAAAACAGATCCGGATGTGGGAGCAGGCCCAGATAAAAATTATGCATGATCTTCTGGTGTATCCGCTGCTGGATATCCGGTATTGTGTGGTTCGAAAATCCGATCTTGACTACGGACATGATCTGTTCAATACCCTGGCGGGATACCCTCAGTTTGACGAACGTACCGCATTTGTCTCACCCTGAAGGGTGACATCGGTTAGAAGACAAATCCTTCCTTGACCAGGGACCGGCCCGGTATCAGGGTCTGGGTCCGCTTGATCCCCTCGATTTTCCGGATCTGCTGATCCAGGAACTCGGCAATGGTTTCCGCATCCGAGGTGAGGAAATCCCGCTGGAGTACCACTTTCGCCAGCAGATCGATGCTGCCGTGAATCGTATGGACCTCCCGGACTTCATCCAGCGCGAACAAGCGATCCGACAGGGTGGTTTCGGTGGTGGCATCCGTGTCAATGAGAATGAACGCGGTGATGGTCCGTTTCATTTCCGGGTATTCCGGGGTTTGTTTTTCCAGCATGGCGGTTCTGAAACCGGCCATGCTTTTGGGGATCAGCCGGTCGATACCGATGCCGAAGCGCCGGTTGGTGCTGGAATCCCAGTGGTGGTAGGCAATATAGGTGTACAGGTCGGCCAGGGTTCTGCCCGGAAAATGTTTGAGCAGGTCTCCGTTCCGGATGATTGTGGTCATGGGCAGATAAATGGTATGGTACCAGTCTTTGGCGGCCCGGATGAAATCGCAGTCTTTTCCGGACTGGGATGTGAGGTATTTCTGGTGCGTTTGAATCTGATGTTCCAGGTATTTGTATTTTCCCACCTCCGTGAGGTCGATGTCCCGGGGCAGTCCGGTTTTTTCGAAAAATTGTTTTTTTTCCAGGTACAGCAGGTTTTCCATGGTGTTTCTGGCGGACAGAATCTCCACCACCTTGGCCGTGATTTCAGTCCATCCCAGTTCCTTGGCTGCCGCCACCCGGTGGTTGCCGTCCAGGACATAGTGCCGGTCGCGGATCTGGTACAGCATGACCGGTGGAATCGCTCTGCCCTGGCGCATGGCCTGTTTGATATCCGTAAACCGCTGGGTGGACAGATGTTTTTTGGGACGGAACCGGGAATCGAAATCCGCATATTTGCCCACGCTGCCGATGATGGTTTCCAGGGCAATGGTCTGAATGCCGTGATCGATGAACTGCACATCCTCTTCCTGGGCCTGCTGTTCATGGAATGAGTCCACGTGATTGACGTCTTTCTGCCGGGAAGACCCCGAAGAAAACAGGTATTTGAAAAATTGTTTCATGGATCAGGCCTTTATCAGGGTATATCCACAGGTGTTGATGACCTGCGTGTGATTGACATGTGTGATTCTGTCCGAATGGGTATCAAATTCCCGGTGTATGTGTCCGTGGATGAAATATCGGGGGTGATATTTTCGGATCAGGGCGTTGAAACAGTCGAATCCCCGGTGGCACAGATCCTCTTTGTCATGGATATGGCGGGGCGGGGCATGGGTGATGATCATGTGTACCGGTTTTTTGCGCCATAATGTCAGCCAGAGGGAAAAGATCTGTTTTTTCATCATGGCTTCGGTATACTGGTTGGCACCGCCATTGTACCACATGGAGCCCTCCAGTCCTAAGATGTTGACCCCGTCCAGGGAAACGACCCGCTTGTGGATGTTTTTGCATCCCACGGGGTTGCCGGGGGTGTATCGAATATCGTGATTGCCCTTGACGTAAAGCAGGGGCCGGTCCAGCCGATCCCGCAGAAATGACAGGTATTCCGGCTCCATATCCCCGCAGGAGATGATGAGGTCCACCGGTCCCAGGGTTTTGTTCTCCACCCTCCGGGTCAAAGATTTATCGATGAAATCAGATACGGCCAGTATGTTCAGCCCGGGGATCTGCCGCGGTGAACAGAATGGGCTCCTGCGGATCAGCTGTTTTTTCATGAAATAATAACCCGTTCCGGTTACAGGGTGAATCGTACAAACTGAATGGATTATATGACATATGGTTTCAAATATCCAGATCCATAAAAATATTGCTTGCCATTTCATTTCGTTATGCTACATATTAGGCTTGATTCAAAACCGGTTTTAATCCTTTAACAGGCTTCATCGGATCATCTTCGCTGATGGAGATGGCCAGAGCCGAAACCTAACCTTTAGGAGGAAAAAGATGAAAAAATTGTTCGTAACCCTGTTTGCACTGGCATTTGTTCTTGTCTCTGCACCGGCGTTCAGCGCCGACATCGAGCTGGCCAAAAAGTCAACCCTTGAATCCATTGTCAAGGCGGGAGAGATCCGGATAGGATTTGAATCCGGCTACCTTCCCTTTGAAATGACCAATACCAAAGGCCAGTACATCGGATTCGACATTGACATGGGAAAACAGCTGGCCAAGGCAATGGGCGTCAAATATGAACCGGTAAACACGGCATGGGACGGGATTATCCCCTCTTTGATCACCGAAAAATTCGATGTTCTCATTTCCGGCATGACCGTTACCCAGGAAAGAAACCTGGCTGTCAACTTCACCGATCCCTATATCGTCGTGGGACAGGCCATTCTTCTTAACAAAAAACATGAAGGGGTGGTCAAGTCCTACAAAGACCTGAATGATCCCAAATATGTCATCACCTCCAAACTGGGCACCACGGGTGAGCAGGCTGTCAAAAGAATGATCCCCCGGGCCACCTACAAGAGCTTTGAGGTGGAAACCGAAGCGGTCATGGAAGTGATCCAGGGCAATGCCGATGCCACGGTGTATGACCTTCCCCTGATCGAGATCATGCAGGCACAGCATGGAAAAGGCAAAACCGTCGCCCTGACCGAACCGTTTACCTTTGAACCCCTGGCCATGGCCGTCAGAAAAGGGGATCCCGATTTCCTGAATTTTCTGAACAACTTTATCCGCCAGTACAAAAACGACGGCAGATGGCAGCGGTCCTATGACAAGTGGATCAAATCCGATGAGTGGCAGAAAGATCTGCAGAATTAATTTGATTTGTCCCCATTGCATCAGGAACTTTGAATGAATCCGGGCCGGCAGAAGATGTCTTCTGTCGGCCTGTTTTGTAAGGTTAGATATATGGAACAAAACATATCCAACATCAAACGCTTGAGCAACCCCATTGCCTATGTTCTGTCTGTGATCGGTTTTCTTGTGCTCCTGTTCATGGTCATCGGTGCGGTGTATTTTGCCACGGTGGCCGTGGATTATCAGTGGCGCTGGTTCAAGGTGCCAAAGTACTTCATGTACAAATCCACGATTACCCTGTATGCGGAAGGATACGGAGAAATCGACACCATTGTCGACAACAGGGACAAAAAGGATATCACGGTCACAATCGAGGATGTCGGCAAAAGAACCTATACCGTTCCCGAAGATTCATTTGACTGGATTGAAGGGGATATGGTGTCTCCGGGGGATATCGTTGCATCGTATGAAGGGGGGTGGCAGCCCGGTATCCTGGCCAAAGGCTTGTGGGTGACCCTGAAAATTTCGTTCCTTGCCACGATTTTCGGGATCCTGCTGGGGATCATCGGCGGCGTGGCAAGGGTGTCGGACACCCCGGTGCTCAAATGGTCGGCCATCACCTATGTGGAGGTGATCCGGGGATCTCCTTTGCTGGTGCAGATCATGATTTTTTATTTTGTTCTGGGCACCACCATGAACAAGATTCTGCTGATGAACGGCATTCCCAAGCTCGACCCGCAATGGTACGGCGTCATGGCCCTGTCCATTTTCACGGGCGCCTATGTGGTGGAAATTGTGAGAGCCGGTATCGAGGCCATTCATCCCGGTCAGGTGGAGGCAGCCCGGTCTTCGGGCATGACCTATTTTCAGTGCATGTTTCATATTATTCTGCCCCAGGCATTGAAAACCATTCTGCCGCCTCTGGCCGGCCAGTTCATTAACCTGATCAAGGATTCCTCTCTGCTGGGTCTGATTTCCATCCGGGAGCTGACCAAGGCCACCCGGGAAGGGATTACCACAAGTCTGCAAACCTTTGAATTGTGGATATTGTGTGCCATTCTCTATCTGCTCATGACCTTTACGCTTTCCATGTGTGTCCAGTATCTGGAAAGGAGGACAGCCACCAAATGATAGATGTGATAAGTATTTACAAGACATTTTATGTTCCCCACGAGGTCAAGGCCCTGGTGGATGTCTCCAATAAAATCGAGGCAGGAGAGGTGGTGGTGGTCATCGGTCCGTCCGGTTCCGGGAAAAGCACGTTTCTGCGGTGCCTGAACCGCCTGGAAACCGCAGAGCGCGGGCAGATCCTGGTGGACGGGGTGGATATTTTCGATCCCAAAACCAATATCAACACAGTCCGGGCGGAAATGGGCATGGTGTTCCAGTCCTTCAACCTCTATCCCCACCTGACCGTGCAGGGCAATGTGAATCTGGCCCAGAAACTGGTGAGGAAAAGGCACAAAAAAGAGCGGGAGGAAAAAACCAGGATGCTGCTGGAAAAGGTGGGGATCTCCGCCAAAGCCAAGGCCTGGCCGTCCAATCTGTCCGGGGGCCAGCAGCAGCGGGTGGCCATTGCCAGGGCACTGGCAATGGATCCCAAGATCATGCTGTTTGATGAACCCACATCCGCTCTGGATCCGGAGATGATCGGCGAGGTGCTCGAAGTGATGAAAACCCTGGCCAAAGAGGGCATGACCATGGTGTGCGTCACCCATGAAATGGGATTTGCCAGAGAAGTGGCGGACCGGGTGATTTTCATGGACGAGGGCATGGTTGTCGAGGAAGGCACCCCGGAAAAATTTTATAAAAACCCGACCCATGACCGGACCAAACTGTTTTTGAAACAGATCCTCTAACCGGGTGGCTACAGGTTGAAATCCTTTGCCCACCGGGCGAACCGGTGGGCATGCTCCGGATCGATGGCAGACAGGTTCACCAGGACCTGGTGGACGGTCCGGGGTGTTTGACGGGCCGGACCGGTTTTGGAAAAAAATTTGTCAGCACAGCAGATGATTTTTTCTGCCAGGGTTACCGGTACCATGTTCCGCCGGGGCAGCGGCAGGTTGTGGCGCTGGATGGTCTCAAGGCGGATGCCGGCCCCGGTATGGCGTTCGGCCACCCGGCCGTACGCCGGAGCCAGGCCTTCTTGGTCCAGCAGTTCCCGGCCCAGATATCCATGACATACATAGGGCGCGTCCCCGAAGCAGCCGATTTTCGGGGAGGCGGTCAAAAAAATTCCGATATCGTGGAGCAGGGCCGCATTCTCTATAAACAACAGATCCAGGTCCGGATCCGCCAGACTCCGGGCGATTTCCAGGCTTTTTTTTGCCACCTGCCGGCTGTGCGCCACCAGGATGCGGTGCAGTGCGGATCCGGGGGGATAAAATTTTTCAATAATGCGCATCGGGTCCATGATCAGGACATCAGCACCCCTTCGATGAGTTCATCCAGGTCTCCGTCCAGGACCCGGTCCACATCCCCGATCTCCTGGTCGGTGCGGTGGTCCTTGACCATGCGGTAGGGGTGCAGCACATAGGAGCGGATCTGGCTGCCCCAGGCGATGTCGTCCTTGCCGTCGTGCAACGACTGCATCTTCTGGTCCTGTTTCTGTTTTTCCAGCTGGTAGAGACGGGATTTGAGCACCTTCATGGCGATCTCCTTGTTCCGGTGCTGGGACGGTTCCTGCTGGCACTGAACCACGGTGCCGGAGGGCAGGTGGGTGATCCGCACGGCAGAACTGGTTTTGTTCACGTGCTGGCCCCCGGCCCCGGATGCCCGGAACACGTCGATGCGCAGATCCTTGTCTTCGATGTCGATCTGGATGTCATCTTTGATGTCCGGATACACGAATACGGAGGCAAAGGATGTGTGACGCTTGCCCCCGGCATTGAACGGCGAGATGCGCACCAGCCGGTGCACCCCGGATTCCACTTTCATGAACCCGAAACCGTTCTTTCCCGTCACCTTGAAGGTGGTTCCCTTGATGCCGGCTTCATCCCCGGGCTGCAAATCGATCAGGGTCATGTTGTACCCTTTTTTGTCGATCCACCGGGTGTACATGCGGAACAGCATTTCCGCCCAGTCCTGGGAGTCGGTGCCCCCGGCCCCGGCATTGATGGACACCAGAGCGTCTCTGGCATCATCTTCATGGTTCAGGGTGATATCCAGGGAAAACTGCCTGATTTTTTTTTCCAGGTTGGCCAGCTGCCGGGCCACGTCCGCTTCCGCTTCCTTGTCTGCCTCCTCATGGGCCATTTCCAGCAGGACCCGGGCGTCTTCGATCTCATTGCAGAGGGCATGGCACTGATCGATCCGTTCGGACAGCCGGGTCTGTTCCTTGAGCATTCCGGTCGCTTTGTCCGGATCATCCCAGAAATCGGGCCGGGCACTGAAAAATTCCAGTTCTTTTAACCGTTTTTCCTTGACCGGCAGGTCAAAGATACTCCTTGAGGCGGTCGGCTTTGGTGGTGACTGTGGACAGAGTTTGTTTCAAATCGGTATTCATGGGTGATATCTCCTTTTGACATATTCACTGGTTTTTACCACAAAACCCATGCCCAATGCAATAACACAGATACAGGTAAACAGATCTCCGTATCGGGTATAAAATGAAATCCGGGTGAGGGCGGGCATGGACCGGGCAATCACGGCATCCGCGAACAGGGCGGTCGTGTCGGAGACCCGGCCCGTGGGATCGATAAATCCGGAAATGCCGGTGTTGGCGGCCCGGGCCACGCTCCGGCGGTTTTCCACGGCCCGGAGCACGGCAATGGAAAAATGCTGGGCCGCCGCGGCCGTGGGTCCGAACCAGGCATCGTTGGTCACCGTGGTCAGCAGATCGGCCCCGTTGTTGACAAATGCACGGGAGATTTCGGGAAACAGGATCTCGAAACAGATCAACACCCCGGTTTGATGATTGTTGAACGGCAGTGGAACAAACCCCGTATCTCCTCTGGAAAAATTGCCGGCTTCTGCCGTCAGTTTTTCAATGAAAAACAGCCAATCCTGGAACGGGACATATTCCCCGAACGGCACCAGGTGGGTTTTGTCATAAACGCCTCTGGGCAGGGCCAGGTGGTCGAGCAGCATCACCCGGTTGTAATACCGGACCGGATCATGGGCCGTGTCCACGGCCGGGGTCCCGATCAGAAACCGGGTGCGGGCCTGCCGGATATATTGGTCCACCTGGCTGGAGAGAGCCGTGTCATGGCCGTAATAAAACGGCAGTGCCGTTTCCGGCCAGATGATCAGGTCCGGCCGGGACGGGACCGCTTCCATGGACAGTGTTCCATATTTTTCGATGGTGGCCTGACGAAACGGAAGGCTCCATTTCACGTCCTGCTCGATATTTCCCTGGATGATGGCCAGGCGGGTTTCCGGGGCCCGGACCATTTGTTTCTCCACATCGGCAATCCGGTACACGGCATATCCATAGGTTCCGGCCAGCAGCAGACAGGTGCAGGCGGCCGCAATGAATACCGGGCGCCGGGCCGCAGAACGTCCGGTTCGCCGGTTTGTCACAAGACAGCCCCAGGCCAGTGCTGTCATCGCACTGCACATAACCAGAAGAAAAGAGATGCCCAGCACCCCGGTCATGTCCGCTATCTGGATCACCCACGGGTTTCCGGCCTGGCTGTATCCCAGGATCCCCCAGGGAAACCCGGTGAACATCCAGGTCCGCACCCATTCAAGCCCGGTCCAGAGACAGGCCGCAGCCAGGGGCATCCATGCCGGCGGCGGGGCCAGTTTTTTGAGGCCGAAAGCAAACAGGGCCGGATAAACGGACAGGTACAGGCACAAAAGCATCAATGCGGCCACCGCCGGTATCGGGTGCAGTCCGCCGAAGCGGCACAACGTGGGAACAATCCAGTAAATCAGGGTGGTGAAATGGATGAATCCCGCGGTAAATCCGGCAATAAATGCCTGCCGGGCCGTCAGGGTATCCAAAGAGATGATGAGGGGGACCAGGGCGATGAATCCCAGATAATACAGATGAACATCGGGAAAACTCAAGGTGAGCAGCAGGCCGCTCACCATGGCTGGAAAATAATTGTACAGAACGGGCATCGATTTTAAAGCAGTCCGCCGTTGACGCCGATCACCTGGCCGTTGACATACGCGGCGTGTTCCGAACACAGGAAACCGACCACATGGGCCACTTCTTCCGGGTGTCCCAGGCGCCCGGCCGGGATCTGTTCCTTGATTTTCTCCGGGTCCAGGCCCGCCAGCATATCCGTGTCTATGAACCCCGGGGCCACGGCATTCACGGTGATGTTCCGGCTGGCAATCTCTTTTGCCAGGGCCCGGGTGGCGCCGATGATACCGGCTTTGGCCGTGCTGTAGTTGACCTGGCCGGCATTGCCCGCCTGACCGGCTGCGGAGCTGATATTGATGATCCGGCCGAAGCGCTGTTTGATCATCTGGCGGACCACGGGACGGGTCAGGTGATAAAATCCGTTCAGATGGGTGTCCAGTACCGTGTCCCAGGCGGGTTTCTTCATCATGGCAAACAGGCGGTCATCCCGGACACCGGCATTGTTCACCAGAATATCCAGTCGGCCGCGCTGCTGGATCACCAAGGCCACGGCTTCGTCACACCGGGACTGGCGGGTCACGTCAAACCGGAGCAGTGCGGCCTGGCCGTCCCGGTTATGAATGTCATCCAGGGTGTGCTGGGCGGCACCGTCATCGGACCGGTAACCGAGATAGACAAACATGCCCTGGCCGGCCAGCTGCCGGGCAATGGCCCGTCCGATGCCTCTGGATGCGCCGGTAATCAGTGCGGTCTGTTGAAACCAAGTGTTCATGCCTGTCCAATATCACCCATTGACCGGGATTTCAAGACCCGTGTATGGGAATATTTTTATTGCGCTTTACAATTCAATGACCGGATGATAGGGTGCATGATGGTCATACGATCATATGAACACGCACTGCAGGAGCTTTTATGGAACATATAGAAATTCGTTTCGGCAGCAACCTTGGTACGTACGACACCGATGACAAATCCTTCCAGGACATGTTTCAGTCCGTCACCCCCATGTTCTGTTTTTCCAAACGGATCTGGAAGCCCCAGATGGACATATTCGAGACCGGGAATCAGATCATTATCCAGGCGGAGATCGCCGGGGTGCAAAAAGAGGATATTGTCATCGAGGTCAGCAGCAAAGCGGTCAAAATTTCGGGAATCAGAAAAAGCACCCGGCTGGATCCCGCAGCCACCTATCGGCTGGCTGAAATTCAGTTCGGTTCGTTCGAGCGGATTTTGTATCTTCCCAGCAGGATCGATGTGGAAAACGTATCTGCGGTTTTCAACAACGGTTTTCTCCAGCTGACTCTGGGCAAACTGTTCTCAGAGAACATCAAACCGGCGCATGATCTGTCCATGGATTTCATCTAGCGGCCCTGTCCACTCACAAAGGATAATACATGGATGACATCAGACATTCGGCCGCTGCCATCTCCACCAATGATATTCCCGGTACGATTCCCATCCTTCCCATCGTGGACACCAATCTGTTTCCCAAAATGGTGCTGCCGCTGGTATTGATCCAGAAAGAGGCCATCGATCTGATCGATGAAGCCATGGCCGGTTCCAGAATGCTGGGTCTGGTCCTTTCCAGAAAACCGGACCCGGGATCGAAACACCGGGCCGAGGATCTGTATCGCATCGGTACCGTGGCCATGATCCTGAAAATGTCCAAAATGGAAGATGAAAAAGCCCAGCTGCTCATCCAGGGGCTGAACCGGTTCAAAACGGTTCGATTTTTACAGGGCAAACCCTATCTTCAGGCGGACATCGAGGTGTTGACCTGCAAAAACCAGGACCGGAGTGTGGAAAACCGGGCACTCATGGCCAATATCGCCGAACAGTACGAAAAAATCGTCAACCTGTCCCCCGGGCTGCCCGGGGAGATGGCCCATATGATCAAGTCTTTGAAAGAACCCAATGTGCTGGCGGACATGGTGGCGTCCTCCATCAACGCGCCCGTGGAAGAAAAACAGAAAGTGCTGGAAATGCGCAATGTCAACCAGCGGTTGAAAAAAGTCACCCGCCTGGTCAATGATCAGCTGGAAATTCTGGAAGTGGGCTCCCGGATCCAGAACCAGGTCAGGGAAGACATGGACAAACAGCAGCGGGAATATTATCTGCGCCGGCAGCTCAAAGCCATCCGGGAAGAACTGGGGGAAACTGATGCGGAAAGCGTGGAAATCCGAGAATACCGGGCATTGATCCAGAAAAGCCACCTGCCCGAAGAGGCGGAAAAAGAAGCGGAAAGGGAACTGCGGCGCCTGTCCCGCATGCATCCTTCCTCATCGGAATATGTGGTGGCATCCTCCTATCTGGACTGGCTCACCAGCCTGCCCTGGCATGAGGCATCCAGAGATGTGCTGGATATCAAGTTGGCCCGCCGCATCCTGAACCAGGACCATTATGGGCTGGAAAAGCCCAAAAAGCGGATTCTGGAATTTCTGGCCGTGCGGAAACTCAAGAAAAACTCCAAAGGCCCCATACTGTGTTTCACCGGCCCCCCCGGCACCGGGAAAACATCGCTGGGCCGTTCCATTGCAAGGGCCCTGGGCCGGGAATTTGTCCGGATCTCTTTGGGAGGCGTGCGGGATGAAGCCGAGATCCGGGGCCACCGCAGAACCTATGTGGGGGCTCTTCCCGGCCGGATCATCCAGAATATCCGGAAATCCGGGAAAAAAAATCCCGTGTTCATGCTGGATGAAATCGACAAGCTGGATTCTTCCTATCGGGGGGATCCGTCCGCGGCCCTGCTGGAGGTGCTGGACCCGGAACAGAACGATTCGTTTACCGATCACTACCTGGATGTGGCGTTTGATCTGTCGGATGTCATGTTTCTGACCACGGCCAATGTGATGCATACCATCCCTCCCCCGTTGCGGGACCGCATGGAAGTGCTGGAACTCAACGGGTACACCGAGGAGGAGAAGCACAAGATCGCCACCCGGTATCTGATTCCCAAACAACGCGATGCCCATGGGCTGACCGCGGGACAGATCCGGTTCACCCCCGGAGCGGTCAAAAAAACGATTTCCGGGTATACCCGGGAATCCGGGCTGCGGAATCTGGAACGCCGGATCGGCACGATTTGCCGGGGGGTGGCCACGAAAATCGCTGAAGTCCAGGCCACCCACCTGGTGATCCGCCAGGACGATCTGCATGAATATCTCGGGCCGGTGCAGTTTATTCCGGATCTTGCCCAGCGCATTCACACCCCCGGCGTGGTGGTGGGTCTGGCCTGGACCCCGGTGGGCGGGGAAATTCTGTTTGTGGAAGCCGTGGCCATGAAAGGGGGCAAAGAGATGACCCTCACGGGCCAGCTCGGAGAAGTGATGAAGGAATCCGCGGCCACGGCGTTAAGTTTTATCCGGTCGCATGCCGGAAAACTGGGGGTGGAAGACACGTTTTTTGATACCCATGATATTCATGTGCATGTGCCGGCCGGATCCATTCCCAAAGACGGACCTTCTGCCGGAGTCACCCTTCTGGTGGCGCTGGTCTCTCTGACCACCCGCCGGAAAGTGCGGCCCCGCACGGCCATGACCGGTGAAATCACCCTCAGGGGAGAAGTGCTCCCCGTGGGCGGGATCAAGGAAAAAATCATTGCCGCGCACCGGGCCGGTGTCAAATCGGTGATTCTCCCTTTGAGGAATCAGAAAGACATGGAGGATGTGCCCCGGCATATCCAGGATCAGATGAATTTTAGGTTTACCGATAAAATGGAAGACATTATTTTACACGCGTTTCACTCATGAAAAAAAAATATCCCTTTATACGGCGTATCGGAATCCGGCTGATCGTTTTTTCTCTGCTCTGCGCTTTGAGTGCCGGTTGTGCCAAATCCATCGACCCGACCCCGTCGGACAGGCGTCCTGTGCCGCCGGCCCGGAAAGATACGGGAAAAATACCTGCCACCCAGCGGCCTTATACCGTCCTGGGTAAGCACTATACCCCCATTGCCAGTGCCCACGGGTATGTTCAGACCGGGATCGCCTCCTGGTACGGCAAAAAATTTCACGGCCGGAAGACCGCCAACGGCGAGACCTATGACATGTATGCCATGACGGCGGCCCACAAGACCCTGCCCATGAACACCTGGGTGGAGGTGCATAACCTGGACAGCAACAAAAAAATCAAGGTGCGTATCAATGACCGGGGGCCGTTTGTCACCGGCCGGATCATCGACTTGTCCTATACCGGAGCCAGAAAAATCGACATGGTGGGTTCCGGAACAGCCCGGGTCCGGATCAGGGCCCTGGGGGCGGCCACGGAATATGACCAGAAAGAACCGGTGGCGTTCCGGGACCTGGACTATTGGACCGGGAATTTCACGGTGCAGGTGGGGGCGTTTCAGGAAAAGGCCAATGCCGACCGATACAGGAAAAAACTGTCCAAATCCTATCTCAACGCCCATATCGTGGTGCATGAGGATCACCGGGGCCGGTTCCACCGGGTCCGCATCGGCCGGTTTTCCAGTCTCAAGGATGCGGAACGGTTCAGTGAGAATCTCGTGAAAAATGACGGATTCGATCAGGCCTTTGCCGTGGCGGAATGATCACCATCAAAGGGGTGCTGTCCCGCCTGACATACCAGAACCCGGACAACCAGTACACGGTGTGCCGGATCCAGGTGGAAAAGATCCAGGACCCCATCACCGTGGTGGGATACCTGGCCGGGGTGGCCGAAGGCGAGACCCTGACCCTGAAAGGCCAGTGGGCTTCTCATCCCAAATACGGGGACCAGTTCAAGGCGGACACCTATGAAGTCACCCTGCCGGCCACGGTGTCCGGTATCCGCAAATACCTGGGATCGGGCATGATCAAGGGCATCAGCAGATCCCTGGCCGACCGGATCGTGGATCAATTTCAGGATCAGACCCTGGAGGTCATCGAGAACCAGCCGGAAAAGCTGCGGCAGGTCACGGGTATCGGCAAGGGCAAACAGCAGATGATCCTGAAATCCTGGAACACGCATCATGCCGTGCGACGGGTCATGCAGTTTCTCCAGGAGAACCACGTGAATGTGGCCCATGCCGGCCTGATCCTCAAAACCTATGGGTCGGGTGCCATGACCGTTCTGGAAACCGATCCGTTCCGCATTGCCATCGATATTCCGGTGATCGGATTTGCTGCCGCCGATGCCGTGGCCCGGGCCAAAGGGGTGGAAAAAACCGATGAAAAACGGCTGTGTGCCTGCCTGCTCTGTCAGCTGTTGACGTTTGAGGCGGACGGCCATGTCTATGCCGTGAAAGAAGAGCTGTTCACTGCCTGCGCCCGTTTGGCCGGGGTGGATATGGACCTGTTTGTCCCGGCCCTGGAAACCCTTGCCGGCAGCAAAGAGATCCGGATCTGGGAGGACCGCATCTATCTGGCCCGCCTGTATGCGGCGGAAAAAGGAATCGCCGACCGGATCGATGCCCTGCTGTCCATGTCTGCGCCTGAGTCCAGGATCAGCGAAGAGGAAATCCTGGAACAGGTGCTGTCCGGCATGGCCGTGAAGTTGTCCGACGAGCAGCTGGAGGTGGTGTGCCAGGTGATGACCCAAAAAATGTCCGTGATCACCGGGGGTCCCGGCACCGGTAAAACCACGCTGGTGCGGGCGTTGTGCCAGGTGTTCAAACAGCTTCGGTTCACCGTGGTTCTGGCCGCCCCCACGGGCCGGGCCGCCCGGCGCCTTTCCGAAACCACGGGAAAAAAAGCGGTTACCCTGCACAAGCTGCTGGGATTCGATACGGACCAGGGCACGGTGGAACACAATTACACCAACCCGTTGAACCTGGATGTGATGGTGGTGGATGAGGCCAGTATGGTGGATACCCTTTTGATGTATCATTTGCTTCAGGCCATGCCGGCAGGCGCCAGTCTCATTCTGGTGGGGGACACGTTTCAGCTGCCGTCCGTGGGGCCGGGCAATGTGCTGTCCGATATCATGGATTCCGGCCGGGTCCGGGTGTTCGCATTGACCCGAATTTTCCGGCAGGCCCGGAAAAGTCCCATCGTGCGCCATACCCATGATATCCGGAACGGTCAAATGCCCGATTTCAAGGCCAGGGAAGAACAGGGGCTGTCAGAGTTTTATTTCATTGAAAATCAGCACAGTGAAAAAGTGGTGGCCACCATTTTAGAACTGTGCGCCAACCGGATTCCCAGGACTTTTCCCCACATTACCGATTTTCAGGTACTGACCCCCATGCACCGGGGCGAGGCCGGCACCATCAATCTCAACCAGCAGCTCCAGGCCGTGCTCAATCCGGTCAAAGGCGGAATCGACAGCCACGGCATCACGTTCAAGCCCGGAGACAAGGTGATGCATTTGAAAAACAATTATGAGAAAGAGGTGTTCAACGGCGACATCGGCCAGGTCACGGAGGTGTCCAGGGCGGACGGGACCCTGGTGGTGGACTATGACGGCCGCAGTGTGTCCTATGAGCTGCTGGACCTGGACGAACTCACCCTGGCCTATGCCGTATCCGTGCACAAGTCCCAGGGATCGGAATACGGGGCCGTGATCATCGCTTTGACCATGGCCCATTTCCCGCTGCTCCAGCGCAACCTGCTCTACACGGCCCTGACCCGGGGCAAGCACCTGGTGATCATCGTGGGCCCTTCCCGGGCCGTGCACACCGCGTTTGAAAACAACCGGACCCGCCTGCGCAGATCCGGGCTCAAGGATCGGTTGACTGCATAAACCAGATGGTTGAGATAACCCATCGGCCGGATTCCAAGTGCAGAGGAAACGAAATTAACCGACATGACGTGATGTATCCAGAGCCTTGTCGGTTCGAGCGCTCAGTTTATTCCTGATCCACAAGAGTCATTATTCGAATCGGAGTGAATATGTTGTCCTTGGCGACCCGACTGGAGCAGCAGTTCGTTGTTGGATGTTCATCCCGGTTCTTTCTTGTCTTTCTCCGCAATCATGATCCGCGGATCGGGTTACCTGATCATGATCTCTACCCGCCTGTTCCGGGCTTCAGGTTTTTGTGTATCTCAGAATAGGTGTAAGGGGTATCCAGGATAATGACAGAAGCGGGATTCCGAACAGTGACGCCACCGGTTTCCCCATCTTCCTGGGGCAGAAGGATCACTTTGGCGCCATGGGGGCCTGGAGGAGATGGATCAGGGTCCAGCCCGTGTTTTTGAACATCTGATAATTTACTTGACCAGAAAAAAAGGTATCCGTGAGGTAACCAGCCGCGTCTATAGCCTTCGCGGAAATCAGAAAACGTTCTCGCGGGCTGGTTCGGCAATTACGCAAATTGAAGTTTTAGCCTTTTCCCAAGGGCAACAGCAACATTTTCCAAAGTCAAAAGAGTTACTGAAGAATTTTTGGGATCCAACAATCTGTCTACCGAAGAACGGCTTGTTCTCATCATTTTTGCCAAAGCGGTTTTTGAGATATTCTGTAATTCCATTTCTTGCTTAATTTGATAAGCAAGTACTCTCTTTAGAGCAGTTGCTTCAGCTTCAGCCATTAGACCCTCTTCCTGAAGAAAACTGTCAAAACTGCTTCCGATATGCTTACCTTCCATTTTAATCCTCCTGATACTCTTTCAACCTTGACAGAGCTGTTTTTAATTCGTTTTTTGGAATCTTTTGGGATTTTTTAATGAAACCATGCAACAAAATCATGACATTTCCATCAATTGTAAATAAAACTCTGGCAATTCCATTTGGGAATTTAGAACGTACTTCCCATAAAAACGGTTTAATTTTTTCAACTAAAGGCATGCCAAGAGGCCATCCGAACTGAACTGTTTTAATATCTTCACCAATTGCTATAGCGCTCAAACTTGGGATAATGATCCTTAACAGGGAAATTATCGGTACTGTCATAAAATCTGGCAGCCCGTATAT
>JAABUD010000234.1 GCA_011389555.1 Desulfotignum sp.
ACCGGGGTCATCCCGTCCACGGCCTTGGCTCCGGTATAACAGGGTTCATGCACCGATTTTCTGGCGATAACCCCGGGGGCCACCAGTTCCATGTTCATCATGACATCGGAATTGATGGGACCCTTGCCGTCTATGGGGTCCCCTGTGGTGGTCACCACCCGGCCCAGTATTGCCTCCCCCACCGGCACCGAAGCGATCCGATCGGTTCTTTTAACAACGTCCCCTTCTTTAATGAGCTTGTCATCGCCCAGGATGGCAACACCCACGTTATCGGATTCCAGGTTCAAAGCAAGGCCAAGAATACCACCGGGAAACTCCACCAGTTCCATTGCCTTGACTTTTTCCAACCCATAGACACGGGCAATGCCATCACCCGCTGACAGAACCACACCGGTCTCGTTCAGATCAACCTTGGCGTCAAACCCCTTGATCTGATCTTTAATTATCTGGCTTATTTCTTCTGCTTTAATTTCCATTAGACACTCTCACCTTTTTTTAAAGTTTCCCTCATATTGATCAGCTGAGTTTTCACGCTGCCATCCAAAACAAGATCGCCGATTTTGGTAACCACACCGCCGATGAGACTTGGATCCTGTTCCACATTCAAAACAATCGTCTTGCCCACTCTTTGGGACAGGGCATCCCGGATTTTTTCCACAGCGTCCGAAGACAATTGTGTGGCCGAAGTGATACTGGCTTTGACAATCCCTTTGAGCTCATCGGCCAGATCCTTGTAATACGAGGCGATATCTCTTAAAAAAACGATTCTTCCCTTGTCAAACAGCAACATCAGAAAAGAATTCATCACCACAGACAGGTTTGCCGCCTCCAGAACAGCTTCCAACACTTTTTTCCGGTCGTTCTTGTTGTACAATGGATTGGTCAGGGTGGCTTCAAACCCTTCCTGTGTATCAAACAAAGAGACAACCGCTGCCAGCTCTTCATTATACAGGTCTGCCTGGCCGTCTTCCTGACCGATCAGAATCAATGCTTTGGCATAACGCCTGGATACTGCTAAATTTTTCATTATGCCACCACCTTTTTCAAATAATCGTCCACGAGTTTTTCCTGATCTTCAGATGAAATGGCGTTCTGAATAACGTGTTCCGCCTGATCGACTGCCAATGCGGAAATTTCCTGCTGGAGTTTGATTCTGGCCGATTTGAACTCCTGTTCGATGGTCCGTTTGGCCATGTCCTCCAGTTTTTCCGCCTGGGCTTCCGCCTGGGCGATGATCCGTTTTTTGGCTTCTTCTCCCTGTTGAATATAATCTTGGATGATCTGTCTGGATTCCTGATCCAGATTGGCAAACCGGGCCTGATACTCAGCCAGTTCTTTTTCCGCCGCCGCTTTTTTGTCTTCAAGCTCTTTCAATTCATCTGCGATCTCTTTTCTGCGGGATGAAAAAAACGCTTGGGTCGGTTTTTTAAGCAGAAGAAACAGAATAATGAAAAGAATGGCAAAATTCAATGTTTTCCAGGTATCCATGGGCAGCCAGTGGTTTTCTCCGGCCGCCCATGCCGTGGCTGCGGCGATTCCGAGAAACATGGCCGTCATACCTGACACTTTGATCAGCTTCATTCCCAAGGTAATTCTCTTCATCATACAGCCCTCCCCAGAATTCTTTCACCAATGGCCTTGGCAAATGTTTCCACCTCTTTTTCCAGGGCGTTTCGGGCCTGTTCAGTCTCATCCGTCACCTGTTTTTTGATCCGGACCAGATTGGCCTGCGCCTTTTTGTTGATCTGGTCGATAATTTCCCGCTCCTGTTTCGATGCCTCTTCCACAAAGACTTCCTTTTTTTTCAAGCCTTCGGTTCTGGCCTGCCGCAACCCGTTCTTGTAGGACTCCTCCTGGGAAACAAGATCCGCAGTGGCTTTTTCAACGCCGGACTCCAGGCCTTGAACCGTTGCTTTTCTTTCCAGAAGCATTTTGCGAATGGGTTTGTACAGCACATGATTGAGGACAAAGAGCAGAATCAGGAAATTGATCATCTGATACACCAGAGATATATCAGGAATCACAGTTATCATAAAATTCCCTCCGCCAGTTAATAATTATAAAAAAATCAACTACTTATATCTTACTGACTGTTTTTACGCAAAAACAGCCTTAATTCCGTTCAAATCGTGACTTCAGTACCATCCAGGTAACCATTTGTCAACATGGAATAAGAAAATATTTCCCCGGATGACAGGTGTAGACCCGATTCCATTTTTTTGAATGAAACGCCTATCATTCAACCGGATCAGCCGGTGTAAAACCGGCGCATACTGATATTGAGCAATATCCCGAACCCCACCATGTTGGTAATCACGGATGACCCGCCATAAGACACCAGGGGCAAGGGCATCCCCACCACGGGCATCAATCCCATGACCATGCCGATATTGATGAAAATCTGCCAGAAAATCATGCTGGTGATGCCGAAGGCCAGAATGGATCCGAACAGATTCCGGCAATTATAGGCGACATTCAATCCCCAGCAGATCAACAGAAAATATAAAATCAGCAATACCGTGCATCCCACAAGCCCCCATTCTTCCGCCAGCACGGATAAAATAAAATCCGTATGCTGTTCCGGCAGAAAAGACAGTGCGTTCTGAGTTCCCTGCAGAAATCCTTTTCCTGTGATCATGCCCGATCCAATGGCGATTTTGGACTGAATGATATGATATCCGGTTCCCAGAGGATCCAGATCCGGATTCAAAAACGTCAGAATCCGGGTCTTTTGATAGGCTTTGAGACCGAAAAACCAGACAACCGGAAGAACACACCCGGTCAGGGCCCCCAGGATCACAAGCACCTTTTTTTCGACTTTGACAAACAACGTGATGGTACCGGCAATGAGCAGCAGCATCAATCCGGTACCCAGATCCGGCTGATTGACGATCAATCCCACGGGAACCGCACATAAGACAGCCGGTTTGAGCAATTGTCGGAAGTTGAGGCCTTCCGGTGACACCATGGTTGTATACATCGAGGCCAGACTGATGATCAGTGCAATTTTCATCAATTCGGAGGGTTGGACACTGATCCCGCCAAAAGACAGCCATCGCTGGGAACCACCCCCGGATTGACCGAAAAAAAAGACACCCACCAGAAGTGCCACACAAGCCACATAAATAACCAGGTTCAGCTCGTTCAGATGCCGGAAGTCAAAAAACAGGACCGCGGTCATGATTACGGCCCCGCCCCCCATCCAGATCAGCTGCCGTTCAAACAGAGGATGCAACCCGTCCCCCTGCCATCCGGCCATGACCGCCGAGTAAAGAACTGTCAGTCCGCCGCAGGCGATGAGCAGGATCAGCACCAGCAACCCCCAGTCGAAATGTTCTATCAGCCGTCGGTCAAACATCTTTGTTGTTATCCTTCACCGGCTGCATCCAAAGCCGGTTTTGCTTCAAGCAGGCCCAGAAATTTTTTTACCAGTGTTCCGGCCACAGGGGCAGCAGCCGAAGAACCATGTTCCCCATGCTCGATAATCACGGAAACGGCAATCACCGGATTTTCGGCCGGGGCGTAACACACGAACCAGGCATGGTCCTGCAGGGTTCTCACCTGATTTTCATTGTCGAACTTTTCACCGGTTTTCCGGGAAAACACCTGTGCCGTCCCGGTTTTTCCCGCCATTTCAACCTGCTGGATCCGAATGCTTCTGGCCGTCCCCCGATCTCCTTCCACCACCTCGGTCAATCCATTTTGGACCAGCTCCAGGGTTTTTTCGCCCGCCGGAATACCGCTGGTGATTTCCGGTCCCATTTCCCTCACTAAATTGCCGTTCACATCCTTGACAGCAGTGACAATTCTGGGCCGGTACAAGGTGCCCCCGTTGGCAATGGCCGCGGTGAAAACAGCCATCTGGAGCGGGGTAACCAGGTTGAATCCCTGACCGATACTGATGGAAAGGGTTTCTCCGGGAAACCAGATTTCATTGAACCGTTTTCGTTTCCAGTCTGACGTGGGAATCAATCCCGGACGTTCATGGTCCAGATCGATGCCGGTGAGACGTCCGAGTCCACAACCGTTGGCGTACTGGGCCAATGCATCCACCCCTGTTTTCTCACCGGCCTGATAAAAAAACACATCACAGGACTGGGCCAGGGCCTGCACCAGCTGCATCTTTCCGTGACCATACTTGCTCCAGCACTGATACTTCCTGCCCCGGAACAAATAAAATCCCGGACAAAAAAATGAGGTGCCGGCATCGATGATATTTTCTTCCAATGCGGCAATGGCGGTAATGGTCTTATATGTGGATGCCGGCGGGTACTCCCCCTGGATGGCCTTGTTGATCATGGGACGGCCCGGATTGTCCATAAGTGCCTGCCAGTTGCGATTGGATATCCCGCCGATAAAATCGTTTTGATCAAATTTTGGATTGCTGGCCATGACCAGCACATCACCATTGGCTGGATCCAGGGCCACCACCGCTCCATCCCGGTCTTCAAGCAGGTCTTCCGCCAGCTGCTGCAACGGCAGATCCAGCGTCAGATGAAGATTGTACCCCGAAACCGGCGCAACGGTTTTCAGCTCCTGGATCACCCGACCGTTCACATCCACTTCCACCTGGCGGCCTCCCCTCCGGCCCTGCAGATGGGTTTCAAAACTTTTTTCCACCCCGTACCGTCCGATTTGATCCCCTGCCCGGAGATGCGGAAAATTGCCGCTTTTCAGTTCTTTTTTGTTCACCTCTCCCAGATATCCCAACAGGTGAGAGGCGGTTCCGGGATGAATATAATGACGGGTGGGCTCTATCTCCACATAAATGCCGGGCAGATCGAATTTATGGGCCTCCACAATGGCCAGCTGATCCCTGGAGATATCTTTTTTCAAAACAATGGGCTTATAAAAGGCGGTATTCCCCGCTTTTTGAATTTGATCCATCAGATCGACATAGGGTTCATCGATCAAGGAGGATAAAAGAGAAACAATGTCCGGTACAGATCCGGTGTCTTCCAGCACGATCACCAGATCGAACGCCGGGCGATTGTCCACCAGCAGTTCCCCATGCCGGTCAAAAATCAGGCCCCGGGACGGTTTGATACTTTTCAGCCGCACGCAATTGGTTTCAGACAGGCGGTGAAACTCTTCCCCTTTGATCAGTTGAAGATACACCAGTCGAAGAAACAACAGCATGAACACGGACAGAACACAAAGACTGGCAATCATGACCCGCTGTTTCATCCAGTCCCGTTCTTTGGTTTTAGGCAGTTCCACCATGGGCTCAATTACGTCTTTTTTCCCGGATTTCGACAACCCGCCGGATCATATCCTGCCAGTACCGGTTTCCGGCAGAAATCATTCCAACTCCCACCGGAATCATCACCCCGCCCCAGGCCATCTGCTGCATCATCAAAGACACACTCATCCCCCCCCCCACCGGGAAATCCTGGCGGGCAAACAGGGAAAAAAGAAAAATGCCCTGTTCAATTGTGACCGACAGCAGACTGACGGTCATGACAAATGGCACACTGGTCTGGAACACCAGCCGGCGGGCCGCTCGAATCAGCAGAAACATCCAGATATAGGAAAACGTATACAGAAAAAACGGCGCGCCTGACAGGCTGTCCATGATGCCGCCGATACCGGCAATGACGGCAACGACCAGATAATGAGAAAAATGAAGACTGATATAAACAATCAGGATAATGGTCAGATCAAACGAATAAAAGGAGGAGGACAATCCGGGGAGCAGCACCGTCTGAACCACAATGAGAAAAAGACTGATGATTCCCACATAAAGCCATTTCATGGTTTATAAACCAGCACCTCTTCCAGTTTATCAAAATCCACGCTGGTCTGAATAATGATGTCCTGGAACAATCGGGAATGATCTTTTTCAACCTCCAGAACCGTGCCGATTTTCACCCCTTTGGGAAAAATCCGATCCAGGCCTGAAGACACGATCACCTCACCGGCCTGGATCTCTTCCTTACGCACCGCATAAACAAAACTGCATCTGTTTTCCCCATTGCCTTTGACAATCCCCCGGGCCCGGGTATTCTGCACCAGGGCATCCACAGCGGAATTCCGATCCGTGATCAGCAGCACCCGGGAAAAATTGGGAGACACCTTTGTGATCTGTCCCACAATCCCCTCCGGGACCAGTATGGGGGCATTTTTTTTCAGGCCGTGCCGTTCCCCTTTATCAATCATCAGCGTTTTAAACCAGGGAGAAGGATCCCGGGCGATGACCCGGGCCGCCACATAGGTTCCGGATGCCGTCGATGTAAATGCCACGAATTTTTTCAACCGGGCGTTTTCCAGGGTCAGTTCCCGGTTCTGGTTTTCAATCTGTTCGACCAGAGTCAATTGTTTTTTTAACGCCACATTTTCCCGGGCCGCCGACACACAGGCAAAATAATTATTCCAGACAGAGGAAACAAAAAAAACCGATCGCTGCACGGCCAGTTGAAACGGGGCGGTCAATGTGATCAAAATGTTTTGCGGACCCTGCACCTGCAAATTCTGACGGCTGGTCAGACTGATCACAATCAGATTGATTGCGACAAACAGGCCCACCCCGACAACGAGTAACATTCTACGGGAAAACATGCATTCAGTCGATCACCACTTCGGTCAGAATATCAATACTGTCCAAAGCTTTTCCACACCCCAGCGCCACGGTCGTCAAGGGATCTTCCGCCACCACGATGGGCAGGCCGCTTTTTTCCCGAAGCAGTTTATCCAGGTTTTTCAGCAATGCCCCGCCACCGGTCAGAACAATTCCCGAGTCCACAATGTCGGCTGCCAGTTCCGGCGGGGTCTGTTCCAGGGCGATTCGTACCGTCTCCACAATGGCGTCGATCTGTTCGGAGATGGCCATCCGGACCTCTTCGGAATCAATGGCCAGAATTTTGGGAATCCCGGATACCAGGTCCCGGCCTTTGACTTCGATGGTCTCCAGGTTTTCCTGATCCGGATATGCGTTGCCGATGGTGTTTTTAATGATTTCCGCTGTGCGTTCACCGATGAGCAGATTGTATTTGCGCTTGATGTGCTTGCTGATGGAGGCATCCATTTTATCCCCGGCCACCCGCAAAGACCGGGTATATACGATTCCCGCCAGAGAGATGACCGCCACTTCCGTGGTGCCGCCGCCGATGTCCACCACCATGTTGCAGGTGGGTTCTGTGATGGGGAGACCCGCGCCGATGGCCGCAGCCATGGGTTCTTCAATCAAAAACACTTCCCTGGCACCGGCGGATTCCGCAGATTCACGGACCGCCCGTTTTTCCACCTGGGTGATGCCCGAGGGCACGGCAATGATAATCCGGGGCCGAACCATGGTTTTCCGGTTGTTGTGAACTTTTCGGATAAAATGCTTGAGCATGGCTTCGGTCACTTCAAAATCCGCAATCACCCCGTCCCGCATCGGCCGGATGGCCACAATGTTTCCGGGAGTCCGGCCCAGCATCCGTTTGGCCTCCATGCCCACGGCCAGCACCCTGTTTTTTGCCCGGGCGTCGATTCTCACCGCCACCACAGACGGCTCACTCAATACAATTCCTTTCCCTTTGACATAAACCAACGTATTGGCCGTTCCAAGATCAATGGCCAGGTCATTTGAAAAAGCGCCAAGCAAAGAATCCGTAATAAAGTTCATTTTACCTCGTTTGTCTTGTTAAAATATAGTTTCACCCGGTCCAGGAATGGATCTTTTTCCCTGAATGGTAGTTGCTACCAAAATTGATCGTTTTTTACAAGAACAAAGTCTGAAATCATTGAATTATTCCATCATAAAGTCATCTTAAAACACAGCGAAACACACAGTCATGGATCGCCGGCCTGAATTCCCTGATTTTCCAGTTGGACCGGGACGGATGAACCCGGTTGGTCAACAAGACAACAATGGCCCCGTTATCCGGATCGATCCAGAAAGAGGTCCCGGTGAAACCCAGATGACCCACAGTCAGAGCAGAAAAATATTGTCCTGCACAGGACCCTGTCTGGGACGGGGTATCGAATCCCGCCACCCGGGTATGGCCGGGATATTTTTGAATGAACCTTGCAACCACCCTGGAATCCAGTACCCGGGGGGACTGCTGCTGGATGGCCTGAAGGATCTCCAGACACAGGCGGTGCACGGCTGACGCTGACCCGAACAGTCCGGCATGCCCCTGAATCCCCCCGGACACCCAGGCGTTTTCATCTTCCACCTCTCCGGTGAGGACCCGCCCGCGCCAGGGGCAGTTCCGGGTGGACACCAGCCGGGTGCGATCCACAGGCATGGCCGGGGATGTCAGATCGATAAAAAACAGATCTTCAATGCCCAGGGGCTGATAGACATGATGTTGAACAAACCGGTCCAGCCGGGTGTGAGTAACGGTTCGGATCACTTTGGAAAGCAGCATATACCCCAGATCACTGTAGACCTGACACGCGCCCGGCAATGCTGTCAACGGTTCTGTCAGAACCCGGTGATCCATGAATTCGATCGAACCCGGCTGACCGGGTATCTGTTCATAGTATTTTCTGTGGGCCGGCAGCCCGGGTATCTGTTCATAGTATTTTCTGTGGGCCGGCAGCCCGGAAGTGTGTCTCAGCAGCATGTCCGGGGTGATCCGTGCTTGAGGGGTCCGGGCAGTGGCGGGCACAAGATCTTTCAGGCAGATATCCAGATCCAGTTGATGCGTTTGCACCAGCTCCATCATGGCCAACGCAGTGGCCAGGGGTTTGGTCAGCGAGGCCAGATCAAACACAGATTGTGTTTCCACTGGCTGCTTTGTTTGCAGATCCGCCACGCCGAACGCCCGGTGATACAGAATTTCATCTTGTTTCGCACACAACAGCACGGCACCGGGAAACACCTTTTCTCTGATTCCCCGGACCATCATGTCCGACACCGGATCCGATTTCATGATCCGCACGTTCCTGCAGGCCATTGCAGGGTCATGGCATCGGCATCCAGGTGCACCCGGCATCCCATGGGCAAAGACAGGTTCACGGCCCCGTGACCTGCGGCAAGCCCCATCAGTACAGGGATTTGGTATTCAGCAAAAATATCGGAAAAAATTTCAGGCAGGTATTCCGGATGATCACATTGTTCAAATGTGCCCGTCACCACGGCCCGGACACGGGCAAACAACCCGGCCATTTTCATCTGGGTCAGCATGCGGTCGATTTTGTAGGCCGGTTCCCCCACATCTTCCAAAAACACCACGCCCCGGGAAAAATCAGGCGCAAACTGGGTTCCCGCCAGATGGGTCAATGTGGCCAGATTCCCGCCCGCCAGGATTCCCGTGGCCCGGCCGGGTGTCACACAGATACCCCGGGGCACTTGTATTGCCGGGCACCCGCCGGTCACGGTATCCAGAAAAGAGGTGCGTGTACGAAAGCCGGCATCGGCCAGAGACACCAGATTGGGACCATGGACCACGCCGATGTGTGCCCGATGCATCACGGCGGTCAGCAGTGCCGTGGCATCTGAAAACCCGATAAACAGCTTGGGATGGGTTTGAAGCAGGTGCCAGTCCAGACAAGAAAGCATCCGCATGGCACCGAAACCGCCCCGGGCGCAGATAATCCCCTTGATGTCCGGGTCGGCGGCAAGTGCATTGATCACCGTGGCCCGGTTCAAATCATCTCCTGCCAGATACCGTTTTTGTTCAAAAATTGGATCCGGCACCTGCACCTGAAATCCAAACTTTTCCAGGCAGATGATTCCCTGTTGCAGCCGAATTTTATCAAACCGGGCCCCGGGGGCAGCCACTCCCACCCGATCCCCTTTTTCAAGAAATGGAAAACAATTGATTTTCATACCGATATTTTGACAAAATCCATAAAAATTGCAATACTGCGTGTCTTAATAATTGTAAAAACTTCAAAGGATCCCATGCGTTCCCATACACCCGCCATCCTGGCCCCGGCCGGAGACAAGACCACCTTTCTGGCCGCCGTGGCAGCAGGGGCAGATGCCATTTACTGCGGACTGAAACTGTTTTCCGCCCGGATGGAAGCTGCCAATTTCAGCATCGAGGAGCTGTCCCGGCTGTCCCGGCTGGCCCGATCCCGGCAGATTCAGGTGCATATCGCATTCAACACCCTGATCAAGGAATCGGAAACCGGCAAAGTGTTCCGCCTGCTTTCCAAACTGCACCGGCATGTGGTGTTTGATGCACTGATTGTCCAGGATTTGGCAGTGATCCCCCTGGCCAGACAGGCAGGCATCACCCAGGCCCTTCACCTTTCCACACTGGGCAACCTTTCCTTTGCCGCAGGTCTGAAATCCGCCGGCACAGCCGGCTTTTCCGAAGTTGTCTTGCCCAGGGAATTCTCTTTGGACGACATCCGGACCATGGCCGGCCAGACCCCTGAAGGCATGGGCCTGGAAGTGTTTGTTCACGGGGCCTTGTGCTACGGCATCTCCGGGCGGTGTTACTGGAGTTCCTGGTTCGGTGGCAAAAGCGCGCTCAGGGGCCGGTGTGTCCAGCCCTGCCGACGTATGTACCAGATGAAATCAGAAAAACACCGGTATTTCTCCTGCATGGATTTTTCTGCGGATGTGCTGGCCAAAGTGCTCAAGGAGATCCCGCAGGTCAGCACCTGGAAAATCGAAGGCAGAAAAAAAAGCCCGCATTATGTGTTCTACACGGTCAAGGCGTTTCAGCTGCTCAGGGATCACCCGTCCCGAAAAAAACAAGCCCTGATGTATCTGGATGATGCACTGGGGCGACCGTTCACTCACTACAATCTGTTGTCCCATCGGATTCAACATCCGCTGGAGCATCAGGATGTCACTGAATCCGGCCTGTTTTTAGGACGGATCAAAAACCCGGCCGCCCCTTTTTTCATTACCCGGGAGGCCCTGTTCACAGAGGATCTGCTGCGCATCGGCAATGAGGAGGATGCCTTTCACACCATCCGGAAAGTCACCCGGAGCGTGCCGCGAAAAGGAAAATTCTTTTTACCCCGGCAATTGCGGCATAAAGTGAGAAAAGGGGTGCCGGTTCATCTCATCGACCGCCGGGTCAACGAACTGAGCCAAAAAATCAGGGACCTGGACGTTGAACTGGCGGATATGGAACGGATTCCGGTACGCCCCGAAGTCCGGACAGACCCATCCGACAAATCCCGTTTTGATGCACACCGCTCATCCCGAACCCGGCCGCGCATCACCGACATTCGGGTATCCAGAAAACCACAGGCCCAGCCGCAGGCATCCAATGCATCCGGCATCTGGATTTCCGGCAGCCGTTACAGCACCCGTTTCGACAAAACCACCTGGCTGTGGCTGGACCCCTCGATTTTTCCGGAAGAAGAGCCCGCGTGCCGCCAGTATATCACCACGGCATTGAAAAAAGGGGCCCGCCACTTTGTTCTCAATGCGGTCTGGCAGATCAGCCTGTTCGACCATCCGGGCCGGTTGAATCTATGGGCCGGCCCTTTTTCCAATATCGCCAACCGTCTGGCCATTCAGGAACTGAAAACACTCGGGTTCAGCGGCGTGATCGTGTCTCCGGAACTGGACAAAAAAACGTTTTTATCCCTGCCGGAATCATCTGTGCTTCCTTTGGGGGTCGTCATCCAGGGACACTGGCCCCTGGCGGTTTCCCGCACCCTGTCCCCGGGGCTGTCTCCCGGGGATTTTTTCTTGAGCCCCAAAAAAGAAGGGGCCTGGGTCACCCGGTCCAATGATCTGTATTATATATTTCCCAACTGGCCCCTGGACCTGACCGCACACCGAAAAACCCTGGAACAGGCGGGATACACCTGTTTTGTCACACTTGAAGAACCGGTTCCCAAAGGGGCTTTTCTCAAAAACCGGCCCGGATTGTGGAACTGGGATCTGACGCTTTTATAGCGGATTTGATTTTCCGGCCGTCCTTTTTCCGGCCGGCCGGAAAAAGGACGGCCGGAGCTATCAATTCACGATTTTGTTTGATCCCGCAGCTTACGGCTTGATCCGGATGGACGGATACAGGCCTTCCCGCTCTCCAGTGCGATAGGGCTGAATGATATTAAAAGAGATATGCTGGTCATCCTGGGCATGACCCCTTTTTTCTCCCTCTTTGTAAAGCGCACCGTTCAGCAGCAGGATATGGTGCAGTCTGTTTTTAAACGCCTCGATAAACACCGACCCTTTTCCGGTAAATGTCATTTTCCCGATGGTCAGACGGTCTCTCACCTCTGCCAGGTCATCCAGTGCAATCGTGTGGGTCTTGACATCTTCCTGGGTCCGGATCAGCCCCCACACCAGATGGTCATCCGGTATACGAACCGGTCCTTGCGGATCAATGATGGTGTGGGGCATCACGACACAGCCTTTCCCCAGATCGATGCGGGCGGTTTCACTGCCATTCAAAAATGCGTTGAATCCCACAAAACACCCCTGCCCCACATCCGCATGAATGATCTTGCCCCCGTGGGCCGTGATGCACATGCCGGCCAGTCTGGAATTCACGATAAAGGTGTTTTCCTGGGCATTGGACCCGTCCCCCATTACCGCGTTTTCCAAAAACGCCCGCTGTGCCACCAGGACATTGTTACCGATGCGGGTTTTCCCCAGGATCACGGCATACCGGTTCACGGCAGACGTGTCCGGTGCCTGGTAGGGCTCCAGGTTCATGACATCAAACAATTTTTCATAGGATTCCTCTCTTTCCTTGACAAAATCATACATGATGCCCCGGGGCTGGTGCTGGTCATTGACCCCCACAAAATGATCCAGTGCCTGTGTATCAAATTTGAACTTGAACTCGAAATTCTGACTCCGGATCCAGACGGTGCCGGGATCGATCTTTCGGTGGAACAGCTCTCCGACCTGGACATAGGAAAATTCTCCCACGATGCACGAGTGCAGGTTCATCAGATCCACGGTGGCAAAAGGACCTAAAAAACACCCCTCCAAAGTGGATCCGTGAATATTGACATAATGGCTGGAAATGGTGTTCCGGATCCCGAATTCTTCCGGGCTTTCCGGATTATGGGAGTTGCTGTGCACCAGTGTTTTGTACAACAGGCTGTCCCGGATGGTGATCACCTCATCTTCCACCAGAGGAATATCCTTGGCACACCGGATGTTATCCCCTTTCCGCTTGAGTTCATCTCCCCGAACATCGCTTTTGTAAATAGCGGAACGGCCTACATAACATTTGCCCAGGAAATAACTGCCGGCAATATTGGAATTTCTGAAATGAAAATAGATGGGATGATGGGAGGTGATCCCGTAAAATGCGTAGAATTTCAGCATTTTCTCATGATCCAGCGCGTGGCTCACAAAGGTCTCGGTATCAAACCCGAACTCATCCAGGTTCACGTTCACACGGCTGATGATTCGGTCGGCCAATTGCTGTAACTGATTCATTGTCGTGCCTTTCATTTTTAAAAATTTTTGAAAATGCATGCCTGTTTATATCGCATGGTGTATACATGACGCTTCATATACCACAGAAAAATTCTTTGAAACAAGAAATATCGGATTTTATATTTCTGATTTGTCCGCTCCATCCAGGATATCGTTCCCCAGCCGGCGGTAGAGCGTGCGGCGCCCGATTCCCAGAAGAGCGGCAGCCCGACGCTTGTTTCCCCCTACCCGGCCCAGCACATGATGAATATACTGGCGTTCGATTTCTGCCAGGGGCGGCAAGGCGGTGTCATCGGCAGGAAATGCAAATGCGGGTGCGGATACAGACAATGAAACGCTTTTCGAGGCCTGTGTCCGGATACGGGCCGGCAGATGTGCCACCCGGATACGATCCCCGGTGGTGAAGGTCACGGCCCGTTCCACAGCATTGCGCAATTCCCTGACATTTCCGGGAAATCGATATTGTGATATCAAATCCAGGGCCCTGGGTGAAAACCCTTTCAATGTCTTGCCCTGTCCCAGGGAAAACTGGCGTAAAAACCGGTCGGCCAGAAGTTCGATATCTTCACCGCGTTCCCTGAGCGGCGGAACTCTTAACGCAAATGTCTCCAGTCGGAAAAAAAGATCTTCCCGAAATTCACCGGTCCGGACATCCTGGTCGATATCTCTGTGGGTGGCCGCCAGAATCCGGACATCCACCTGATCTTCCACATTTTCACCCACACGACGGAGCTTGCCGTCCTGGAGGACCCGCAACAATTTGGCCTGAAGAAACAGCGGCATTTCCGAAATTTCATCCAGCAGCAACGACCCGCCTCTGGCTTCCATAAAAATCCCCTGTCGGCTTTTTCCGGCACCGGTGAATGCCCCCCGGGCATGGCCGAACAATTCGGTTTCCATCAGATTTTCGGGAATCCCGGCACAGTTGACAGGCACAAAAGGACCCTTTGCGCGATCGCTTTCCTTGTGAACCGCCCCGGCCACCAGTTCTTTTCCCGTACCGCTTTCGCCCAGTATCAATACCGGCCCCCGGGCCTTTGCAACCTGACGGATCTGCCCGAACAAATACCGCATGGGCCGGCTCTGGCCGTATATGCCGTGAAATCCGTCGGATGACAAAAATCCGCGCATCCGGGTGATTGTTTTCGACAGATGTTTTCTTTCCAGAGTGCGTTTTACCACCAGAATAAAATGTTCCAGATCCAACGGCTTGGCCAGAAAATCATCCGCACCGGCTTTCAAGGCTTCCACAGCCCGGGAAATGGTTCCGAAAGCCGTGATCATCAAAAATCCCGGAGGAAAATCCAGGGCCTGCTCCCGCAGTTTGTTCAAAAAAGCGAGCCCGTCCATTCCAGGCAGTTTCAAATCACATACAATCAAATCCGGCAATGTCTTTTCCATGATCGTCACAGCGTTTTCAGCACTTGGCATCCAGCGGGCATCCAGCCCGGCATCCTGAACTTCTTCACATAAAAGACTGCCAAGGGCCTGATCGTCTTCGATAATCCACACCATTTTCTTTGAACCGGTCCCGGTTTGTGTCATTGATTTTCCTCTGCTGATTGTTGCAATTCCGGTTTTTGGCAAGGTATCTGCAGGATGAAACAGGCACCGCCCATCCGGCTGTTTTTCAACTCCACCGTTCCACCGTGTTCCTGTGCCGCGGCATGTACCACGGACAACCCTAAACCGGTCCCTTTTCCAACCGATTTCGTAGTGAAAAACGGATCAAAAATTTTGGTTCGGTTTTCAGTTTCCACCCCCGGGCCATCATCTTCCACACAGAACAAAAGATGAGGATCATGGTATTTGCAAGTCATCCACACTCTGGCACCCGGCGTGCTTTGCAGCGCATTTTTCAACAAATTGACCAGGGCCTGCTGGACTCGAATTCCGTCCAGCAATAACACCGTCCGGGTATCGGGTGTATCATACCTGATTTGTGACGGGTTTGTCCGGGTCTCTTCCAGAACTGTGGACACCGCAGATGTCATCAGCCATGACACGTCAACCGGAGCTCTTCGTAGCGGATTTTTTCGGCTGAAATCAAGCAGTTGCTTGATGATATATTCCATGCGGCTCACTTCATTGCGGATGGTCTCAAACACCCGGACCAGATCCTCAGACAGGTCTTGGGTCCGAAGTGCCCGCTGTGCCCGGCCGCCGATCGTACTCAAAGGGGTTCCCAGTTCATGGGCCGTACCCGCAGCAAACCGGCCCAGGGCCGCCAGTTTTTCATTCTGGCGCACCTGTTGCTCCAGTTCATCCTGTTTTCTGCGATGTGCCAGGATGGTTTTCCGGGCTTCATTCATACGATTGAGCATATGATTGAATGTTTTCCCCAGAACAATGATTTCTCTGGGACCGCTGTATTTGAATCGGTGACGGTGATCCCCTTTGGCTATGCGCGTCATACTGGCAGTCAGGCGGTTCAAGTGGACGCCGACGGCCCGGTGGTGACCGTACAGCACCACGCCGGAAAGCAGCGCCACAAGCAACGTGAGGATAAGTGCCGCATGAATCCTTAATGTATTGAAATTCTGGATAAACTCGCTTTCTTTCCGGGTCAGTTGCAACAGCCCGATAATTTGCCCTCCCGTATCTGTGAGCGGCAAAAAATAGGAATACACCGGACGTCCCCCTATCTGCTCATATTCGTCACTTTTTCCGCCTTTTGCCGCCAGTTTTGTCATTTTTTCACGCTGTTCTTCAGGCTCGGCCAGGCCAAGATTCAAGATCCGTTTTCCCTGGCTGTCATACACATATGCACTGTAAACCCGGCCAATGGCGAAAACCGATTCCAATGATTGCTGCATGCTCCCCATGCGGTCTTTTTCCAACGCGTAACTGAGCGGCATCTGAACCGCTCTGGCCACCAGTGCCAGATCGGTCTGCATCTGTTTTTCCACCTGTTTTTCAATGGAGTTGAGCGCCACATATCCAAAAATTCCCAAAGTGAGCACCATGGGCAGCATCACATAAATCAGCAACGCGGTCCGGGAATGAATCGCGTTTGGAAACAAGGTGATCATCGACATAATTTTTCTCCTGCGTGTCACAAAAATTCCCACACACATAACACATGTATCATTTAGACACAACGTAATTGCCAAACCATATGGATGAATAAAACCGATGTATATTTTATTTCATCCATTTTTTCAATAATTTCAAGTATATAAGAAAAAATATCCGATTTTGAAAAATGAATGTATCGAGCAGGTATGATTCTGGCAGATCAAGTCTGTACTGTATCGACGCTCTGGTTTCAAGAGTGTTGGAAAATGTGCTTATGGCACAACTGAATAATGAATTTCAATTTTACAAGGAGAGTTCGATGACTAATTTCACACGCCTTACACAAATTTTTTTTATTGCCGCCATCACACTTCTGGCTGCCATGGTTCTGACTGCCACAGCTCAGGAAAACACCGATCAAACCTCAGGAATGCAGCAGGAAATCTCAGGCACCGATCTGGATAACGCAGCCCAGGCCTATGTGCAAATGCAGCTTATCCATAGTGAGTTTCAGCAGTCGGTTCAGCAGACCGAAGACAATGAAGCACGGCAGCAGCTTCAGCATCAGGCCAATGAACAATTGCTCGCAGCCATTCAGGAAACCGGTCTAAATGTAGAAACGTACAATCATATCATGTCCCAGGTCCAGTCCAATGAAGAACTCAGAGAAACGTTCATCGAAAAAGTTCAGAACAGTCAGTAAAAAATACAAACCATCTTACAGAAAGGTTACTTTTATGAGAAAACATGACCGCATGGCAATATCAATCATGTTGTTGCTGCTGTCGTTGGGAATGATGGTCGCTTCAGGGTGTGATTCGGATGACCGGTCTGAACAGTCTTCATCGACATTGCCCGTGGCGCCCGCTGAACAGCCGGACGATTCAGGCAGCATGACCGGCTCTTTTCCGCCAGTGACCGAAATCGATCTGGATAAAGCGGCCATGGCCCACAAGGAGATCACCCGGATCAACCTGAATCTGACGCAATCGGTTCAGCAGACCGAAAATATGGATGAGCGCCGGGATCTGCAGCTCGAAGCCAATAAAAATATGGTCCGGGCCGCTGAAAATGCAGGACTTGATTTTGAAACCTACAACCGCATCATGCATCAGGTCCGATCCGACAACCAGATGGAAATGGATTTCCAGAAAAAGCTTGAGGCCCTGGAATGATGCGTTATTTGAAAAACCTCAACAAGCCGTGAAGATTGGTCAGGGGATGGGGCGGGCACCCGGGGATAAACAGATCCACCGGCAGGATACTCTCCAGGCCGGAAGCGATCTCCGGGCTGCCGTAAAACGGCCCTCCCGTGAGGGTGCAGCTGCCCACGGCAATCACCACCCGGGGTTCAGGAACGGCTTCATAGGTCTGAAGCAATGCAGTTTTCATGTTCCTGGACACCGGGCCGGTGACCACAACGGCATCGGCATGGCGCGGTGAGGCCACAAAATTGATGCCGAACCGGGCCAGGTCGAAAAACGGGGTGGCCAGCACGTTCAGATCCGCCTCACACGCGTTGCACCCGGCCGCGGACACCTGGCGCAGCTGCAAAGACCGGCCGAACAGTTTTTTGAAATGCTGTTTGGAATGGCGGGCCAGATCCGGCAGGGTTCCGTCGGTCAGCAGATCCGCCCGGTTGGAAGTGGCAATTTCAAAATCATCGGTAAAGGTGACAAACGTTTTTTCAGACACCCGTTCACACGTGCCGCAGAACACACACCGTCCCATATCGATCCTTTTTTTTTCGACATCAATGGCATCCTGGGGACAGGCATCGGCACAGGCCTGAATCACGGAAGGATCCGCATCCCTGTTAATATCGGGACGTCCCCGGTACCGGGGAAACACGGCGGGTTTTTCTTTGGGGTAGTTACAGGTGCGATAGCCTTGTTCAAACCGGTTTTTCAGTACACTGAGCATGGTGGCAAACTCTCTTTATCGGTAAACATCACAGATCAAACCCGCAGTAGGACAGGTTGAAACTTTTATTGTTCAAGGGAAAATCCGAAATACCGGTGTCCCGCAACGCCATGGCCAGGCCGTTCCAGTTGTGAAAGGACGGGTCCTTGACCTTGTACCGCAGAATATTGCCGGTGTCATCCGTGAGAAGCGCATGGGACACTTCCCCCCGCCAGGCTTCATTCAAAGTGACGCTCAGGCAGTCCGGCGGCAGGGTCGGCATCCGGCCGGACACCCCCCGGGTGGTCACGGGCCGGTCGATCAATGACTGGATCATCTCCAGGGACTGAAGCACCTCGTCTCTGCGCACCAGGGCCCGGGCATACACATCTCCCGAAGGTTTGGGGTTTTCCGGTACCTTCAGATACCCGTACCATTCCGTGGGAAACCAGCGCCGCACATCATAGGAAAGTCCGCTGGCCCGACCGGCCGGACCCACCAGCCCTAAGTGTCCGGCATCTTCACGGCTCACCCGCCCGCATCCTTCAAACCGGGCCCGCACCGTGGATGCACTGAAAATCAGATCCAGCACATGTTCCACCTGGGGTTTGAGTTCAAGAATCCGGTCGTTCAGGGTCTTGCGGACCTCATCTTCCAGGTCGAACCGCACCCCGCCGGGCCGCACCAGGCCCTTGCCGAACCGGTTGCCGCACAAAAGCAGGGACAGGTTCAGAAAATCCCCTCGGATCCGGCCGAAATAATTGGCCGGCGGCAGAAACGCCACATCCATGCACAAGGCGCCCAAATCCCCGATATGGTTGGCCAGACGCTCCAGTTCCAGGGCAATGGTGCGGATGATCTTTGCCCCGTCATCCACAGCCACCGATGCCAGGGCTTCCACGGCCTGGGCCATGCACAGTCCATGTCCGATGGTGGTGTCTCCGGCCATGTTTTCCGCCAGAATGGGCAGCCGTTTGGGTGTCACCTGCTGCAACAGGGTTTCCACCCCCCGGTGCTGGTATCCCAGCTGGATCTCCAGATGCAGGACCCGCTCCCCGATACAGTTGAACCGGAAATGACCGGGCTCGATCACCCCGGCATGCACCGGCCCCACGGCCACTTCATGGATATCGTCCCCGGTCACCCGGTAATAGTCATAAGCGCCCGGAATGTCATCGGTATAATTGTTGTTGAACATGTCCGGCTTGTTGCGGACATTTTTGTGATACCGCACCATCTTGAGCCAGGGATGGCCTTGAGGACGAATGCCATACTGCTCGGCCATCTCCCGCTCAAACAGGTGAAACGGTTCACATTCTGAAGTCAAAGACGGATACGTCTCGGGTGCATCACATCCGGCCGCCATAAGCTCATGGGTGCGCAGCACCATCAGAAACTTCAGGATGCCGCCGTCCTCGTAGGCGAAAAACTGCACCACCTTGCCGCCGTTTTTCACGATGTCCAGGGCTTGACTCCGGAACGTGTCAAAGGTCAGATGAGGAATATCGGCCCGCGGGATTTGCCCGCCGTTGGGAATAGGTATAAACGCTTTCATTGCAGTCCTCCACCAATGGCATGCACGGCATCGACAATGGTCTGATACAGGGCATCCGGAATAAAAAAGCACAGAATCAGGGATGTCAGCAGCAGCACGTACTGGGGCCATACCATGCCCGGGGGTTCCTTGAACGGAAAATTTTCCTGATCCGCTGCCGGTTGGGTGCCGGTTTCTGCCGGGGTGTCAAAGCAGATGGCCATGACCTGTCTGGCAAATCCGGCAAAGATCACGCACAGGCTGAAGATGAAGATTCCTGCCGCCAGATAGTGGCCGGTTTTGAAAGCCGCCATGATGATGAACAGCTCCCCGATGAAAATCCCGAATGGCGGGAATCCGGAAATGCCCGCAAACCCGGCGAAAAACGCCACAAATGTTTTAGGCATCTGTTTTGCCATCTGTCCGGTGTTGGCAATGAGCCGGTCCTTGTATCCCATCAGAATGTTGCCGGAAGACAGAAACAACGAGGATTTGATCAGGCTGTGATGAATCATGCAGATCACGGCCCCATACACACCAAGTCCCCCGATGCCGGTACCCAGGGCGATGATGCCCATATTTTCAATACTGGAGTAGGCCAGCATGCGCTTGTATTCGGTCTGTTTAAGAATATAGGTGGCGGCCGCCACAATGGACAGCAACCCGAACACGATCAGGATGGTGCCGGAAAAATCACTCAACCCGGCAGATACCATGATCTTGTTGGTCTTGAAAATACCCAGGTAAGCGCAGTTCAGCAGCACCCCGGACAGCAGGGCCGAAGCCGGGCTGGGGGCTTCGCTGTGGGCGTCGGGCAGCCAGGTGTGCATGGGGGCCAGTCCCATCTTGGTGCCGTATCCCACCACGATGAAGATGAACCCTGCCTTGAGCCATGCCGGATCCAGCTGACCGGCCACCGGGGTCAGCGCGGAAAAAGACATGGCTGCAGTCACACCCCCCAGTTCCATGGAGAATGTGAGAAACAAGGACCCCACCAGGGCCATGGCAATGCCCACCGAGCAGATGAGCACATATTTCCAGGTGGCTTCCAGGGAAGCCCCGGACCGGTGGGTATAGATCAGAGGAGCGCTGGCCAGGGTGGTGGCTTCAATGGCGATCCACAGCACCATGATGTGATCTGACAACGTCACCATGGTCATGGTGGACAAAAACAGCAGCATGAACCCGGTAAAGATGTTTTCCGACTTCAGGCGGTGGGCCGCCAGATATCCGGTGGTGTAGATACTGATCAGAAAAAACAGCAGAGAGATCACCAGAAGAGACAGCAGTCCTTCCGGGGTCACGGCAAAATATTCAGCAAACCAGGCCTGGGGGGTGTTTTTCCACAGCAGCAGGGACAGTACCAGGTGAACCGCACCGGTCAGCACCAGCAACTGACGACTGACGGCTTTGGGCAGAACAAAGGCCAGCAGGCCGGTGATAAACGGGGTGATAAAAACCATTTCAACCATGGGGGCCGTTCCTATTCTTTCAGGGTTCTCAGAAGTGAGGTATCCACATCATCAAAGGTCTGCTTGATGTTCTGGAGGATGATGGCCATGATCATGACCCCGGCCAAAACGTCCAGCAGGATGCCGAATTCCACGATATGCCTTGCCCGCACCGAAAAGGTGGTGCCCATCAGGTAGATCCCGTTTTCCAGCATGATATACCCGATCACCATGGCAATGGCGTTTCTTCTTGCCATGAGCAGAAACATGCCCGTGACCAGCAAAGAGATGGCAGCCGGAAACAGCAGCCGGGAGTCACTGATGGAGGGGATGTTCAGATACCGGGAAATGACTGCGGCGGCCACGATCAGGCCCAGGCCGAAAAACAACGAGGCATGGTACCCCACAATGGGGGCCACATCCCGCTGGATGGCGACTTTCCGGATGGCCAGATGAATGCTCAACGGGATCAGCACGCCCCGGATCACCAGGGTGGCAATGGTGAAAATAACGGCCCCGGTTGCCATGTCCGGTGTGATGAAAAACGGAATGATGGACACCACGATGCCCTGAAACGCCATCACCTTGATCAGGGCCGGCACCCGGCTGGAACCGAATGCGAACAGCACGGACAACAGCACCAGGGTCAGCAAAGTGTCAACGGTATAAAGGGTCATTGAATCAGCTCCAGGGTAATGATGGTTGCAAAAAACGCCAAAGCGAATGAGGTCAGCACGAACTGGGGCACCTTGTCCATGCGGTACCGGGCGATCACGGACTCGATGATCCCCACCACCAGGTACACGATGAGAAGCCCGGCAATGAAAACCAGCATGCCGACACCGGGAATGCCGGTCTCAAAAGGCAGGATCAGCCCGGACAGAATGGCGGCGTAAAAAAACAGCTTGCAGAACGCCCCCAGCTCGATGAGGGCAAAATCCGGCCCGCTGTGATCCAGAACCATGACCTCGTGGATCATGGTCAGCTCCAGGTGCGTGGCCGGATCATCCACAGGGACCCGGGAAGTTTCCGTCACCAGGATGATGAAAAAAGCCATCACGATGAACAGCAGCGACGGTCCGGCAATCTGCCAGAGGGCAAGTGTACCGGCACCGGAAAAATAGGCGGCAAATGACAGTTCCCCGGTCAGGCGGTAAAAGAAAATCAGGATCATGAACATGGCGGCTTCACAGATGATGGGGAAAAACGCTTCCCTGGCCGCGCCCATGCCCTCAAAGGGCGAGGCCGTGTCCATGGCCGCGGCAATGGTGAAAAACCGGCCCAGTCCCAGAAGGTACAGCACAAAAATCACATCCCCGGTAAAGGAGATCACGGGCATATGACCGGCCATGGGCAGAAACAGCAAAGCTGCCAGGGCTGTGGCACAGGAGACCACGGGTCCCATTTTAAACACCGGTGTGGTGCTGACGCTGTAAACCGATCCTTTTTTACACAGCTTGATCAATGTGTAATAGTTGATCAGCAGCGGCGGCCCTTTTTTCCCGCCGAAAAACGCTTTGACCTTGAGGATCACGGCCGAAAAAAACGGTGCCGTTAAAACAGCAGCCAGCCAGAGCACAATGGATTCAAACATGTACACTCCCTGCTTAGTTAAAAATGGTTAGATGAAAAACAGCAGGAGCACAATGGCCAGTAAAATATATCCGATGTACAGGTGGATGTCCCCGTGCTGGATCCATCTGAGCCGGTCGAACAGAAACTGCACCGGCCGGATCACTCCCGGCTCCATGCAGCGTTCCGCAATGTCATGCACCCGGCTTTCATATCGAGTGGATGCCGGAAACCGGCCGGAAACCGGTGGGTGATGTTCCTCGATGGGGGCGGCCGGGCGGAAAAACCGCACCATTTCAAAAGCATAGGACGCGCCCGTGTACTGCATCCTGGGTGTGGGCCGGGTGAACCCGCACCCCCAGGTCCCGGACCGGGATATGGGTTTGGCCCGGTAGAACCAGGATCGCACGCCGGCCATTCCCAGCACCAGCACAACAATCACAAACGCACCCAGGGTGATGTGTCCGGTGATCTGGGCAAACGGTGCGAGAGGAATTCTGGCATACCCCAGGTTCAGCGCGGACACGGCAGACAAAGACAGATTGAAAAACCATCCGGGAAACACCCCGATGATGACACAGGCAGCAGCCAGTGTCCCCATGGAAAACAGCATGGTGGCGCCGCTTTCGGTTTTATTTTGGGCGGCATCCGTCCGTGGCTCACCTTGAAAGACAATACCCACCACTTTGGTGAAACAGGCCAGGGCCAATCCTCCGATCACCGCCAGGCTGATAATGGCAACAATACTCACGGCAAAGGGGGTTTTGTCCAAAGAGATCCCTTTAAACCCGCCCATGTAAATGAAAAATTCACTGACAAACCCGTTAAAGGGCGGCAGGCCGCAGATGGCCAATGACCCGATGATAAAGGTGATGCCGGTAATTTTCATGGACTTGAGCAGCCCGCCCAAAGCATCCATGGACCGGGTGCCGGTCTGACGTACCACCATGCCCGCCCCCATGAACAACAGGGACTTGAATATGGCATGGTTCAATACATGCAGCAGACCGCCTGAAAAACCCAGCACCGCCATAATGGGGTTCCGGGAAGCCACCCCGACCATGCCCAGCCCCATGCCGATAAGGATAATTCCGATGTTTTCCACACTGTGGTATGCCAGCAACCGTTTGATATCATGCTGTCCCAGGGCATACACCACTCCGAGAATCCCGGACACCACCCCGGCGGCCACCACCAGGTATCCGAACACCGGGGCCGGCAGTTCCAGCAAAGAATAGATGCGCAATATCCCGTAGATCCCGGTCTTGATCATCACCCCGGACATGACGGCGGAAATGTGACTGGGTGCGGCCGGATGGGCATGGGGCAGCCACACATGAAAGGGAAACACCCCGGCTTTGGAGCCGAACCCGATGAAAAACAGCACAAATGCCAGTATTTTAGCGCCCTCGGTCAGGGTATGCACATCCGTGAACCCGAAACTGCCCGTGTATTTATAAAAAATCCCGAACCCCGCGAAAATGAACATGGCCCCCACATGGGAAAACACAAAATACAGGTATCCGGCGTACCGGTTCTCCTTTTTCCGGTAATCGTGGATCACCAGAAAAAAAGAGGACAATGACATGATTTCCCAGGACAGCATGAATGTGATGATGTTGGCCGCCGTCACCACCAGGGCCATGGACACCACCAGCAGGGAAAAGAAAAACGCGGTCACGGCGGTTTTCACGGGAGCTGCAGCATCTTGTGTGTAGTGAAAACTGTACACCGCGGCCATCAGGCACACCAGAAAAATCACGGCCAGAAAAAAAGCGGACAGGGCATCCATTTCAAATGCCAGGAAAAACAGGTTAAGATACTGAAACGATGCCGCATGGGTAACCGATCCTGTCAGTGCAGCCACCGCATCCACCAGGCCCCACACACATCCGGCGGTGATGAGCAGGGTGGCCCCGGCTCTTGAAAACAGGTGATGACGGGCGAACACCAGGGACACGAGCCCTCCGGCCAGGATCAGACTGATGGCTGCAAAAAAATGACTCATCAATTTTCACTTCCTCATTTTTTGAGTATTTTTGACGTCAGGATACGTTCTCAATCATGTGCCGGTTTCAATATGGGAAAAGTGCCGGCCTGTCAAGTGTTTGAAAAATTTTTGTTTCGATATGAAACAAATCAGTGCCGGAACACCACGGGCCGGTCGTCCGCGCCAATTTCAACCCCCACGGTGTCACCCGTCTTGAAACCCAGCCGTTTGAATTCCCTGACCACGGTATCGTGCCGGTCCGCATGCCAGAAGGTGCACCACAACGGATTTCGAACCGTGTCAATGCCATAGGCATCATGACTGCAAAGATTCACCCGGAACTTGTCCCGGGCAATCAGGGTGTCGGCTTCGGCCAGAAAAATATCGATCTTGTATAGATTGTTGTGCAGTGCCTTGGAAAGGGCTTTCTGCTGGTCCGGATAATCATCCAGGTAATGGTTGGCAATCTGATACAGCTCGCCGGAATCGTGAATGGAAAACCCCAGCACGGCAAACCGCTGGTGTTTGAGGGCAAACGCTTCCAGGTCCGCTTCATATTCAGCCACGCGATCGACAATCGTTTCCACCCCGGACTCAGGGGTGACCTCGGACTGGACCAGGTCTTCACACAGGCTGATGATATCGATGTAAAACGCCTTGTTGTTCATCACATATACGGACCGTTCCCGGTAGTTGCGCTGTTTTCGGATACGCCGGACCCCATCCAGGCGGACGGACCGCTCACTGAGCTTTTCCTCCAGGGTCTCGATGCGGGAGATATCCTTGGCCTGGACCACATGAATGTCCCCTTCCGTGGAAATGATATACTCGATCTCGCATTTGAATCCCAGTCTCTTCTGAATGGCCCGGGACAGTTGATACAGGCTCCGGTCATGGGGCACCCGGGTGATATGGGGTTCTGTCTGCACTTTTTGATTTCTGTTTCTGCAATACCCGAACTCCCAGTGGTTGTGAATCATTTTGGCCATGACGGATGACCCGTTGACAAACGGCATCACGATCACTCCCATCTCATCCAGATCGATGGGCGGGGCATCGTTGAAAAGCTGCTGTCGTCTAAGGGACAGGTGTTTGGCGGTTTCTGCCAGTTTGATGATCCGATTGCGCGCATAGATGATTCCCTTGATGTCCGCATAGGTTTCCAGGGAATCGAATGTACCGCCTTTGTAATCCGCCTCCCGGGGATGGGCGCTTCTGGCGATCACCTTGTAGCTTTCCCGGTGCACATCCAGAAACGCTTCCAGGGCCTTGAAATCTTCGGTGTTGAATTTCCGGGCCGACACATATACAAATTCGGGCACATTGAATCCATTGGCCCTGAGTTTTTCCAGCAGCTTTGCCTTTTCCGGCACCTTGTTTTCCATGTTTCGCCTTGACTTTTGGACCTAAGTTCTTTAAGTAAATCCCACCTGAGAAATAATGTGGGAGAGATCTGCATTGAGTAGGTAACATATGTTCAAATGGATTGCAATACCCGGCCTGGCCCGGTTCATTGATAAAGAGAGCGACCAGATATGGGATTGAGAATACTGCTGGTGGATGATGAACAGGAATTTGTCCAGACCTTGTCTGAACGCCTGCAGATGCGGGATATGGATTCACATGCCGTGTTCGACGGAAAAACCGCACTGGCACGGGTGCACTCCCATCCGCCCCAGGTGCTGATCATCGATCTGAAAATGCCGGGTATGGACGGCATTCAGGTGTTGCAGCAGGTGAAACAGACCCACCCCTCTATTCAAGTCATCGTTCTGACCGGACACGGTTCAGAACAGGACCGGAAAACCTCCATGAATTCAGGCGCGTATGCCTATTTCCAGAAACCAGTTGATATAGACCAGTTACATGCCGCCATCCGGCAAAGTCATGAAAAAACACCGCCGAACCCACCGGATTCAGCTGATTTCGACCGACCCTCTGACAAAGGGTTTCACCAGCCATGACGCGTTTGCAACGACTCAAGCCCGCATTCTGGGATCGACCGAATAATCCCGGCAGTCACGGCGGGTTGAACCTCAAACACAAATGGAAACTGATTGTCCTGCTCACCTCGATTCTTGCACTTTCTCCACTGGTCATCATGACCCTGGTGGATTTCAGCCTGACACGACGGACCATTGAAACCGAATCCAACACCCGCATGCTCACCAGTCTCCAAACCCTTTCCAGCGTGATCGCTGTTTCGCTGGCTGAAAACCCATCCATCTCCGGCGCCAGGGTACTGTGGTACGACGACTTTCACCGGTTGAATACCGGGCCGAACAACGATTTGTTTCTCATAGATGACACCGGCAACCTGGTGACCCCTTCGTTCCATTACGGCGCAACTGCGGGCCAGGCCGCCCTGGATACCGGCCATTTCAGCGAAACGGATGGCATTGTGAATTTGCAGATCCCGGACGGCGGGACCGTGCTGGCCGGATATGCCAAAATCCCCGGCACCCCGCTGACACTGGTTCAGCTGCGCCCGGCGGACTGGCTCACGGATCTCTGGCTCAAGCCCCGGCTCAAGCTGCTCTGGTTTTTATGTGTGAGCATTGTTCTGATCCTCTTGTCCATCATGGGCATGGCCACGTATCTGGTGAGCCGGATTCACGTCACGGAAGGCAGACGAGTGGAAGCCCTTCACCACGAAGAACACGCCAACCGCCTGGCTTCCATCGGCCGGCTGGCATCGGGTGTGGCCCATGAGATCAACAACCCGCTGGACATCATCAACCAGAAAACCGGATTGATGGTCGATCTGCTGACCCTGGGAAAAGAAACACGACCGGACCGGCGGCTGCTGCCCCTGGCCGAAGATGTCCTGGAGTCGGTGAAACGATGCGGCACCATCACCCGGCAGCTGCTGGATTTTGCGCGACACATGGAACCCAGCGTGGAACCGGTGGATATGGAAGAGGTGATCTCCCAGGTGCTGGCCCTGGTGGAAACCGATGCCCGTGTCCGGGGCATTGCCATTCAAGTGGCACCGATACCGGCAGTGCCCGGTTTTGAATGTGACCGCAGCAGTCTGCTCCAGATTTTTCTGAACCTGGCCGAAAACGCCATTACTGCCATGGAATCAAAAGGAACCCTGACCATTGACGTCTCCACAAAAAAAACGGGTCATGTGACCATCACCGTGAGCGATACCGGAAAAGGCATATCTCCGGAAGATCTGCCCAAAATTTTCGAACCCTTTTACAGCTCCCGAAGCGACCGATGGGGTGCGGGTCTCGGTCTGGCCATCACCTATGGTCTGATCCGGGAAATGGGCGGAGACATCACCGTCAAAAGCACGGTGGGCAAAGGTACCCGATTTATTCTGACGCTGCCGGTGAAAGCGGTCCGGCAACCCGCATCGGACGGCTCACTCCAGCTGCCCAAAAACGAGATGCCTGTCACGGCCACTCCTGACAACGACTCCAAGGGAGCCACCCATGTCACCGAACAATGATCCGTGCATGGATGATATCGAATTTTTCGGTGCCCTTTCCGCTGCCATGACCCATGACATGAAAAATATTCTGGCCATTATCAATGAAAATGCCGGGCTTCTGGGGGATCTGGCTGTCAAAACCCGGAATAATGCGATCCCGATCGATCCTTCAAAAGCGGCACTGATCAGTGAAAAAATCGGAAAGCAGGTGGACCGGGCCGATACCATGATGAAACAGTTCAACCGGTTTTCCCACAGCATGGATCATGCAGAGGAACTGGTGGACATGGAAGAGATGGTGATGCTTGTGGCAACACTGGCGGAACGGATCATCCGGCGGCACGGGGGGACGCTCACCGTGATTCCCGCACCCGTTCCCTGCCGCATTCATGCCCGGCGGTTTGCATTGCTTCATTTGATATTCCGGGCACTGGACACGCTTTGTTGCAATCCGGCCGATCCGGGATCCGGCCCCGGAAAACAGTTGACGGTTCAATTCGGCAGCGATGCGACAACGCCTGAAATCTATTTTATCCGGGATTTTGCCCTTGCTGTCGAGGGGGACCGCCTGTTTGGCAGCCCCAAAGACCGGGCACTGCTGGCACGGGTAAACATGATGGTTACAACATTGAATACCGGGCCCGGATTCTGTCTGTGTACTTCCCGGTCTGGAAAAGGATGAGTTTTGCCGGGTATGGAACCGGCAGTTGAGATATTTGGAATAAAGGAGAAAATCATGTCTGAAAAAGTGTTACTGGTGGATGATGAAAAAGAGTTTTTAGATATCATGTCCGAACGGATGAAAGCCCGGGGCATGACGGTCAAAACCGCGGACTCGGCGGATCAGGCCCTGGCCATGCTGGAAAAAGAAAGTTTCGATGCCATTGTCATGGATTTCAAAATGCCGGGCATGGACGGGATTCAGGCGTTGAAAAACATCAAGACCCAAAAACCGGAGCTGCAGATCATCCTGCTCACCGGGTATGCCACGGTGGAAAAAACCGTGGAAGCCATGAAAATCGGTGCCACGGATCTGCTGGAAAAACCGGCGGATCTGGAAGCCCTTTCCGCTACAATCAAACAGGCCAAAGCGGAGAAAATGCTGCTGGTTGAAAAAAAGACCGAGGAAAAAATCAAGAATATTCTCCAGCGATTCGGTGGATAATCCGGCTCGGCTGCATGGGATATTCTGTAGCCATATCAGGCAGTGCTTGACAAGAACCCGGCATCTGCTTTATGTAATCACCATTTATGGACGGTAAGGCGAGGAATAACGCCTTGAAAATAATGATGGAATGATGAATCAAAATACTAACTTACCCAAAAATGTAGGAGTGACATGAATACGAAATTTACAGCCTCATCCGGTATTCAGATAGACTGGAAGCGGATCATGTTTCTGATGATCGGGATTATTTTATTTTCCGTGGTGTATATTTCCCCTCCCTGGCCCGATGCCGTGGATCCCATGGGCAAGGCCTTTACCCTGTCCCCCCAGGGCAAGGCTGCCATTGCCCTGTTTCTTCTGGCCGGCACCTGGTGGGTATTTGAAGTGGTGCCCATCGGGGTCACCGGCCTGACCATCGGTATTGTCCAGGCCCTGTTTTTTATCCGGCCGGCTGCGGATGCGTTCAAGGATTTCATGGACCCGTCCGTATTGTTCATCTTCGGCTCTTTGATGATCGGCACGGTGTTCACCAAGGTGGGTATCACCAAACGCCTGGCCTATAAAATGCTCATCATCGTGGGGGAACGCACCTCCATGATCTACCTGGGATGCTTTGTGGTCACGGCCCTGCTCACCCATGTGATGGCCCACACGGCCGTGGCTGCAACCATGTATCCTTTGCTGCTGTCCATCTATGCCCTGTATACGGATGAAGAAGGCCCCACCCGATTCGGCAAGGGGCTGTTCATGGGCATGGCGTTCGTGGCCGGGGCCGGCAGTATCGTCACCCTGCTGGGGGCGGCCCGGGGTATCGTGGCTTTGGGGTTTTATGAAGAGATCACCAACAAGACCGTCACTTTCTTTGAGCTGACCTATTACATGTTTCCTGTCGGCTGGATCATGGTATTTGTGCTCTGGGGATTTTTCATGATTTTTTTCAAACCGGAAAAAGCCGTGATCCCCGGGCTGCGGGAAAAAGCCCGGCATCTCAGTGAGGAAATGGGAGGATTCACCCGGCATGAAATCATCGCCACTGTCATTATTTTCGGTGTGATCCTGTTTCTTTCCCTGCAGTCGTTCATCCCGGCATTAAAGCCTTTTAACAAGGCCGCTGTCCTGCTGGTGTCCACTGTTTTGTTTTTCATTGTGGGAATTTTAGATATCAAGGACCTGGAAGATGTGCCCTGGAACATCATCCTGCTGTTTGCCGGGGCCATGAGCATGGGGTTCTGCCTGTGGCAGACCGGGGCCGCCGAATGGCTGGCCATCAACTGGCTG
>JAABUD010000235.1 GCA_011389555.1 Desulfotignum sp.
GGCCACACATGATCCACCACCTTTCCCATCCACCCGGTTTTCTGCTTGTCCGCCACCGCTCCCACACCGGAATAATAGATGCGGGCATCCGCCACATACGTGGAAGAGATTTCATTGGTGCTGGTGATGTCCTCCGGCCTCACGATTCCGGACAAAGCGATATACTGGGCTTCATTGTTCACCTTGACCTCTCTTTTACCGTTGATCAGCAGATTGCCGTTGGGAAACACCTTGACGACCACAGCGGACACATACGCCTTGATATAGCCTTCCCGGTCACTGGTACCGCTTCCATTGAACTCGGAGCTCAATTCTGAGGAAATCAGATCATCCACCCCGGGATTCTGGGCCAGCCGGGGATTTTTGGCTGCCAGGGCATCCATGTATCCCAAAAATTTGAGCTTGGCATTGATGCCCGAAGACCGCTTTGCCGTGGTATCCGCCTTGAGACTGGCCTGGGGATCCTCCACGATTCTGACCACCACGATGTCCCCGATCTTCCGGGCTTTTCGATCCGTATACATATCGATCCCCGTGCTGGACCACAAAGATCCTTCAGCCCGGGGCTCCACCATGGGTTCCGGATAGATCGGGGCCTTGATCTGTTTCATCTCGGCCACATCCGATGGGGTCACCGGTACGGCCGCACAGCCCGCCATCACAAGAATCAGCCCCATCAAGGGCATTGCCATTACGTTGAACCCTTTCATCATCATCTCCCGTCCTATATGTCCACTTGCACTGTGACTTCGTCTACGACCCTGGCAAATATCTTTTTGTTGCTCATGCTGTTTTCCACGGAAACGGTTTCACCGGCAAATCCATCGTCAAGGGCTTTTCCGGGGATGGTCACCCGCAGCAGTCCGGATTCCACCAGAATCGTCACCTGATCCCCGCGCTTGATCACCGGTTTTTTTTCCACCATCCAGTGTTTTACCATGTCTCCTTTTCGGATCGTGCGTTTTGCCATGAATCCCACCAACCGGCCGGCATGTTTCACCACCTCGTCCATATTCTTGGAAATGTTTCTGCGCGCCACAGACAGGTCCGTTCGCTTGAGCACATGCCCCTGGGGCAGATCTCTGGCAGCGCATACCACGGGTTCGAAAACATCCAGCCAGGCACTGACCTCAGCATTGCTTACCGGGATTCCATCCACACTGACCACCGCTTTCACCCGCACGTACCGGGAAAGGGGGCGATTGTTTTTTCTCAGCAGTTGGATGTCCACATCACCTGCCGGCACCGGGGAATTCCGTACCACTTTGAATTTGGAGATCACCACGTCTGAGGATGACAGATCCGGCTGCCGGTCAACAAACCGCTCAAACGCCTCTTTGAACAGTTCCACAGAAATGGTCTGACTCGATTCCGTATCCTGAGAATCGACATCCGATGCCCGGACCCCGTTCATTTCCCCAGACAGCACCGTTCCCATCAAACAAAGTAGCAGCAACAGACCGGTCTTCTCAATTTTTCGAATCATGAATCCTACCTTTTCAGGTTGTTGGCAGCCTGCAGCATGCTGTCGGCTGTCTGAATGGATTTGCTGTTGATCTCATATGCCCGCTGGGCCATGATCATGCTGACCATTTCCTCCACCACGTCCACATTGGATTGTTCCACAAACCCCTGAAGAAGGGTTCCCATGCCTTCGGATCCCGGGGTGCCGATGATCGGATCACCCGATGCATCGGTTGTGCTGTACAGATTGTGCCCTAAGCTGGAGAGTCCTGCGGGATTGGCAAATCCATACAATTCGATCTCTCCGATCACCACCCCGGCTCCATTAGGATCAAATGCCGTCACCTGGCCGTGTTTACTGATGGAGATGGTCAGGGTATTTTCCGGAACGGTCATTTCCGGCTGTATCCGGTCCCCGGCTGCTGTCACGATGTTTCCCTCGCTGTCCAGTTTGAAATTTCCGGCCCGGGTGTATCGCTCCTGATCATTGCTGAGCACTCTGAAAAACCCTTTGCCTTCGATGGCAACGTCCAGTTCGTTTTTTGTCTGCTGAAAATCCCCCTGCATGAACATTTTCTGGACCCCGAGTGTTTCCGTCCCCATCCCCACCTGGATCCCCGTGGGGATCTGATCTCCCCCCGGTGTTTCCGAACCGCCCTGGTCCAGGGTCTGGTACATCAGGTCCTGAAATTCGGCCCGGCTCTTTTTGAAACTGGTGGTGTTCACATTGGCCAGGTTGTTGGATATCACGTCGATGTTTGTCTGTTGAGCGGCCATGCCGGATGCTGCGGACCACATTCCCCTGAGCATAATCGTGTCTCCTTGTGTTCGTAATTATAAAAAATAAGACGGCATCATGAAAAACCGAACCCGCTGAACATGGAACTGCTCATTTCCCCCATGGCGTGGATCACTTTCTGGTTGGATTCGTAACTTCGGAACATTTCGATCATCTTGACCATCTCTTCTGTGGGATTCACGTTGGAGTTTTCCAGAAACCCCTGTTTCACCCGGATCTCCTCCGGCTGGAATATATCTTCCTCTGCGCCTTCATAGGCATACATGCTATTGCCCTCCTTGACCAGATCCTGAAGACGGTTGAAATCCACGATCGCCATCCGGTCGATGAGCAGGCCATCGGAAAATACCTGACCGGCCGAATCGATGGTGATTTGGCCATCTCCCAGCGCCAGGGGGCCGTTTTCTCCCGAGACCGGGTCTCCGTTCCCATTCACCAGGACACCTTCCGCATTCAACATAAAAGAACTGTGGGTGGTATACCGATCCCCCTGATCCGTGGCAATGGTGAAAAATCCCCGGGAAGCCAGGGCCACATCCAGCGGATTCCCGGTATGAATGATATTGCCCTGGCTGAAATCGGTATGGACCTGTTGTTCCAGCGAATGAGAACTCATGACCCGGGTGAATGAAACCAGATCTTTTTTAAACCCGCTGGTTCCGGCATTGGCAATATTATTGGCAATCGTATGGTATCGATTCTCCTGAACCAATGCATTGTCAATGGTGGTAAATAATCCAGATATCACAATTCCCCCCTGTTTGAATGGTTTCGTTCCTGTTGTGGAATATCGGATTCAAGAAAAAACTAATGCAAATACAATGCCATATTTTTTGGCGCAGGATTTCAGAAACTTATCCCGTATACCCATCCAGCGAAAACCCATTAACATACTGAAATATATTAAATTATTTCACACTGCAAATGCATGGTTCCACCCGGATCGGAACCGGAACCGCCGGGGCCGGGAAAACAAGAATGCGGCAGGCCGGAAAATTTTTCCGGTGTTTCGGGGCAGGGTATCGTTTAGGGGGTGTTTCGATCCGGTTTGGGCTCGAACATCAGGCACTGCATACCTGAACTGCTTTTCCGGACAACCTGTGAGGGAATCTCACGGCTCTTGAAATTCATTCTGCGGCATCCATGAGGATGTTTTTTATCCCAGGTGACATAATAAAACCGGCACTGGATACAATTGACACGACGTGGACCCGCAGATGTCATTTTTTTGACTCCCGGGCATTCAGCAGGTAAACAAATGACAATAATTCTGCAACCACTTCATACAGAACCGGCGGGATTTCGTTGTTCAGATCCAGCCGGGACAACATGTGAAACAACTCCGGATCCTGGTGAATCTCGATATTGTTTTTCCGGGCAATCTCGATGATTTTTCGGGCAAGATCCCCTTTTCCTTTGGCCGTGATCTTGGGTGCACGGCCTTTTTTCGGATCGTAATGCAATGCGACTGCACCGGGAACCTGATGTTGTTGTGTCATTTATGCCACAAAGCAGACGCTGCTGCCCTCCTGGGAAATAATTTCCGTGATCAAATCAGTTTTCAGGTCTGACGCGTGTACCAGCTGACAGGTGAATTCATCGATTTCAATGCCCCGGCTTTCCAGCATCCGGGTCAACAAAGGCAGCTGTGTTTCAATTTTTTCAAGGGTGTCGTGTTGGTCCATCTGCAACTTTCCCTGAAGCGTCATTCCCGTCAACTTCAACTCGGCCCGCACCGTACCCAGACAAGACAATGTCATCACCAGGGTAACTGAACAGGTGGCTTTTTTTTCAGAGTCGTCTTTTTGACGCGATGCCTCGTCATCATAATACGATGGCAGAAAAAAAAGAACCTGGGCCAGACCCCAGGTCCCGTCCTGGAATTGCAGCGGAATGGGAACAAAGAGTTTTCCCGCCTCCTGGCTGGCGTGAAGATTGAGCAACTGGGTGTTTTCCAGTGCGTTGAACAGGCCTTTCAAAGCGGCTGCGCTTTCTTTGGAATCCGTCAAAATTCTGGAAAGCATCCCTTTTACATCATCGGTCATCAGTTTTGCCAAAGTGGCCGGGGTGGCCTTCCCGGAGGCAAGGGCCTGAAACAGTTTGTTCTCCCAGGAGAGGCCGGCATCCTGGACAAAGGATTTCACGCCTTGGGCACCCGGTTGTTCCAGGGTGATCCGGGACAACTGATCCAACCGGGTAAACAGGGTTGATTTGTCTCCGGACAGGTCAGTCTCCCCGCCCAGCAGTGCAACCAGCTTTCCCCACAGATTCTGCGCCAACGCCCCCCGGACAGCAGCCGGATTCAACGAAGGGGCGCCCGGGGTCTGAATATCCACCAATCGGAAAGCGGCTTGTCCTTTTTCCCCGGAAACCATCATTGTCAATACGGCATTTTTGGGAAGCGGAATATCCGAAGACACCCGAATCTGTTTTCCGGATACTGACACCAGAAAGATGCCGGGGGAAAGGGGCTTCAACACCCGGCCCTCGATGACCTGCCCCGCATTCAATGTCACTGCAGGTGCAGTCTGCCGAAAGGGCACGCCCGTTTTCCCGGTGGATTCAACAGAAAAAGGAGTCAGAGAAATCACCATTTCCCCTTATTTTTTCTGCATGTTCAATACCAGGGTCACTTTTTCTCTGGGAACGGCAAGTTTTTCAGCAATCTCTTCCGGTGCCATGCCGTCTTGAAAAAACCGATGAATCTGCTGATCCGTGGTCACCGCCTCCAGAGAACCGGCAGTTTGATCGGCCTGCTCCATCAAAAGCTCCATACGCCCGATCCGCTGTTCGAATTTTTTATCCATCTGTTGTAAAATCTGATGTTTGTCCTCCAGGGTTTTCAATAATGTGCCCGACAAGCGGTCCGCATCCGCCAGCAACGTTTCCAGGGTCTGGATCTTCTGATTGAAGGTGTCCTCGACATCAAAATGTTTGAGTTTCCAGATGAGCACGAAAAACAGGATCACAATAAAAAGATCGACAAGAATCAATGCCAGAACCACCCATTCCATTTCCATATCCGGCATGATCAGATCTTGATATCCACAATCCGGCCGGTATCGTTCTCAAAGGAACGAGGGGAACAGCGGGGTGTTTCAGGATTTTCACCACCGGCACGTTTGTCTTCCTTTTTGAGTTCCGCGTCTTCCCCGGCCTTGACCTGCCGGACCCGTTCCTGCTCTCTTTTCCGGAGGACCGCCGCAACCTGAGACGCCAGTTGCGCATTGTGCTCCGCTGACAACGGGGGGACGGGATGCATCTGTTTTATGGCACTGCCCTGTCCCAGAACAATGTTCATATCTGACATGTTAGGCATTGTTTTCCTTTCGTTTATAACATAAAAACATTGTCAACAATCAGCTCGTCAAACCGTCTGTCCGGATATATTCGCCTGACGGCCCGGTCAGCCCAAAAAACCACCCTGTCCACTGAAGGCGGTTTCTCCTGTTTTTGAATCTGTGTTACAAGCGTATCATAAATCATGGCCCGCAACCATATTTTTTCCTGATCCGATATCCTGGACCATTGAGAATCCCGATACCGGATCACTACGGAAAACGACATCCCGGTATGGGCCGGGTCGGCTGTCAGGGGAATCAAAAAATCATCCAATCGAAGCTCTTTTTTTCCAGGAACCGGGAATGTCATCTGCTCTGAAAATGACGATGATTTTCCGACAGTCCCCCGGTCTACTCCCCCTGTCCAGAAAAAAAAGCCTGCCGCGGCAACCCCGACAACGATTCCCAATCCCGCGATCCATGGCCATGAGATTTTTTGTCCGGATTTTTCCAGCGGTTCCGGTTTTTCAATTTCAGGGTCTCTGATCTCTTTATCATCTGTCATGACCGATCCCTCATGGCTTGCAGCCGAATTCGAAACTTTGACAATATTTTTGAATGGATCTGTGAGATTCTGGACTCTGTCAGGTTCAACACCGCGCCGATCTCCTTGAGGGTCAATTCCTCATAGTAGTAGAGGGAAATGACGAGCTGTTCATTTTTGGACAACGTTGCGATCTCTTCGGCAACGAGTTCTTTCATCTGCTTGAGGGTCAGCGCATCCAGCGGAGACATTTCAGATGACACCTGCCTGTCGATCCTCGGGGTCATACCATCCGGCAGCACCTCATCCAGGCTCACCAGAGAAATCCGACGGGTCTGCCAGAGCATCTTATGATAGGCTTCCAGCGTTATTCCCAGATGCCGGGCAATCTCGACATCTCTGGGTTCTTTTTCCAGTTTCTGCTTCAGTTCGGCCCGGGCCGCCTCGATGCGCTGATGATTTTGGACCACGGATCGTGACGCCCACCCCATCTTCCGGACTTCATCCACCATCGCCCCTTTGATCCGATAGGTGGCAAATGTTTTGAACTTCACGTTTTTATCCGGTCGGAACCGATCGATGGCTTCGTTCAATCCCAGAATACCGGCACTGATCAGATCATCCCGGGAAATACCGGCCGGCAGTTGCATGGCCATACGATCCGCAATATATTTAACCAACGGGGCGAGTTCCCGGATGAGCGACTCGCGATGCCGATCGTCCAGCTGTTCCCCGGTGCGCCCGGCATCCGATGCCCGGCAATATTTTCGGATCTGTGATTTCATATCGCTAACCGGTTTCCTCCACCAGCCGTTTCCAGAAAAATTTGATATTTCCGTCCGCCGGATCCGATTCCGCCGCACTGCGGAGCAGACGGTCCGCCAGGACATCTACGTTCCGACTGGCCACGGACCGGGGATAGGCGCAGACAACCGGCTGCCGTTTGACAACCGCCTGTTTGAGATACTCATCCCGCAGGATGCACCCGACATAATCCAGGCAGACCCCCTTGAGAAATTTATCCGCCACCTGGCTCAGCTTTTTGAACACCGCCTTTCCCTCTTTTTCATCTTGTACCATGTTCATCAAAATGGAAAACTCTTGCGTCTTGTATTGATTGAACATCACTTTCAGCAAGGCGTAAGCGTCGGTAATGGATGTGGGCTCCGGAGTCACCACCACGATCCGTTTCTGGGCCGCCATGTTGAAATACACGACATTGGATGAAATCCCGGCACCGGTATCCACCATCATGATATCGAACCGGTGGTTGAGATCATCGAACTCACTGAGCAGATGGAGTTTCTGTCCTTCGGTCAGATTGGCCATCTCTTCGATACCACTGCTGGCAGGTATCACGGAGACCCCCTCCGGCCCATGGACAATGATCTCGGACAGTTTTTTTTCACCACGGATCACCGCATCGATATTATCCTTCGGATGAATCCCGAAAATAATGTCGATATTGGCCAGGCCCAGGTCCGCATCAAACACGAGAACATTCTTTCCTTTTCGCTGGAACGATACGGCCAGATTGCCCACAATATTGGTTTTACCGACCCCGCCCTTGCCGCTGGTAACCGAAACAACCCATGGAGCGACTCCGGAAATCCGTCCGGGCGACGGACCGGGTATGATGGCATCCGCAATTTTATGTGATTCTTTACTGACCATCTCTCTCAATTTTTCCGCTTGATCCATTCGCTATTCTCCAATTTTCCTGGCAGTCACATCCATATGTTTCAACAGCATTGCCGATAATTTTTTTCCATCCGCCATTTCGATGTCTTCCGGCACATTCTGTCCGGCTGTCACATAGGATATGGCTTTCGGATATTTTACCACCTGATTGATGATATTGCCCATCATACGTGTCTCATCCAGTTTTGTGAATATGTAAGTTTTAAAGGCCAGCGGGCTGAAACAACGAACGGTCTCATTCATTTCCGACAAAGACGCGCCCACGTTCAACAACAGGTGAATATCGATGGACGCGTTCTTTCCGATCATTGTTTTCAGTTCTTTCAGCCGGGTCATGTCATACTGACTCTGGCCTGCGGTATCGATGAGCACCACATCTCTGGACTGCAACCGACCCAGCGCCAGCAGCAGATCCCCGGGAGTGAATGCCTGAAAACACGGAATTCCCAGAATATCCGCATAATTTTTCAGCTGCTCCCGGGCACCGATCCGATAGGTGTCTATGGAAATCAGTCCCACGCGTTTTTGATGCTGCATAATCAGGGTTGCGGCCATTTTTGCAATGGTCGTTGTTTTCCCCACCCCGGTGGTTCCCACCACTGCGGCAATTTTCTGTTGATTTCCTCCTGCCGCAAAAGGATCCTCCACCGGCAGCATCCCTGCGACGGCCCGGACAACCCGCTGGTTCACCTCCCGGGAAGACAGGTGGGCCACCCCATCGAGCACTCCGGCCTTTTCCAGTATCTTTCCCATCACCTCGTTTTCAATGCCCTGGCGGATCATCCTGGAACATGCCGGCATCAACACCGGATGTTCCAGCAGGTGCGGCAACGACACGCCGGGTGAGTGCATTACCGACATCATCTGCTGCAACCTCACCAGTTCCCCTTTGATCTCACCCAACGCATCCGGAGCGGTGGGATCCACAGGGTCCTCCTCCCCGCTGCCCGGCACCGCGCTGATTTCAAAAAACAGACGCCCGTCTTTTCCCTGCACCCGGTTGGTTGAAACAATCATGGCATCCACCCCCAGAGAACTGCGAATCAAGGCGGTGGCTTCCTCGATGGTGGTGGCGAAATATTTATACGGCGGCTTCATTCAAACTCACCTCACCGATGGACTTGAAACGGATATCATTGAGCAGTTCACTCTGGGACATCACCATGACCGAGGGCACATAACTTTCGATCAGTTTTCTGAAATGGCGACGGATTCCCGGAGAAGTCATGATGATGGGCTGAATGTTGTTGATCAGGGCTTTTTCCGCCAGCTTCTGCACCGACCGGATAATCGGTTCCGAGGTCCGGGGATTCATCGCCAGGTAGGCACCGTGATCGGTTTTCTGAAGTCCTTTCATCAACAGTTCTTCCACATCCGGACCCAGGGTGATCAGGTGCAGCTCTCCCGCTTCATTGAGGTGCGGCGCCATGATCGACCGGGACAGTTTGTGACGGACATATTCGGTGAGCAGGTCCGGGTCCTTTGTCATGGGGGCATAATCCGCCAGGGTTTCCACAATGGTCAACAGATCCTTGATGGACACATTCTCATGAAGCAGGTTCTGCAACACTTTCTGAAGCCCCCCCAAAGAAAGCTGGTTGGGCACCAGTTCTTCCACCACTTTGGGATACCGGGCCGCCAGATTGTCCAGCAGCGACTGCACATCCTGTCTTCCCAGCAGCTCGGATGCATGTTTCCGGATGATTTCCGTCAAATGGGTCGTCATAATTGTGACGCTGTCCACCACGGTATATCCGGCCAGTTTCGCATCTTCTTTCCGGTCGTCGGGAATCCATACCGCCGGCAGGTCAAAGGCCGGTTCCCTGGTTTTGATGCCCTCGATCTGCCGGGGGGAATCCCCCGGGTCCATGGCCATATAATGGTTGACCATCAATTCAGCGGAAGCGACTTTCACGCCTTTGATCAAAATATGGTACATATTGGATTTGATCTGCAGATTGTCCCGAATATGAATGGGCGGAACAATCAGCCCCATATCCTGGGCGAACTGACGTCGAACCGCGTGGACCCGATCCAGAAACTCTCCCCCCTGTTCCTTGTCCACCAGCCCGATCAATCCATAGCCCACCTCCACTTCCAGAATATCCACGGTCAACAGATGCTCCACCGGTTCCGGCCCGGTCAATGCCGGTTCTTCAACCATGGCCGCTTCTGCGTCGGCCGCTTCTGACGCTGCTTCCTGCTTTCTCAAAAAATAATTGGCACCGGCAATGCCCAGCGACAAAAACAGAAACGCCATATGCGGCAGCCCGGGAATCAGCCCGAAGAAAAAAACCATCAATGCGGCCAGGTTCACGGCCCGGGGATATCGGGTCACCTGCCGGATAAAATCGCTTCCCATGGTGCCCTCGGAAGCGGAACGGGTCACCACGAGCCCTGCGGCAGTAGAGATGACCAGGGCCGGAATCTGGGACACCAACCCATCGCCCACCGTCAGCAGCATGTAGCTCTGGGCCGCATCCACAAAGCTCATGTTTTGCGTGAACACACCGATGATCAACCCGCCGAGGATATTGATGATGGTGATGACGATCCCGGCAATGGCATCGCCTCTGACAAATTTGGCAGCCCCGTCCATGGCGCCGTTGAACTCCGCTTCCCGGGTGATGATTCCCCTTCGTTCCTTGGCCTGGGCCTCATTGATCAGTCCGGCGTTGAGATCGGCATCCACGGCCATCTGCTTGCCGGGCATGGCATCCAGGGTAAACCGTGCCGCCACCTCGGCCACCCGGGTGGCGCCTTTGGTGATCACCACAAAATTGATCAGCACCAGCACGGTGAACACGATCATGCCCACCACATAATTGCCGCCCATGACAAATCCGCCAAAGGACTGAATGACCTTGCCTGCAGCGGCAGGCCCTTCATTGCCGTTCAGCAGGATCAGACGGGTGGACGCGACATTCAGCGACAGCCGGAACAGGGTGGTCACCAGCAGCAGGGACGGGAAAATGGCAAAATCAAGGGATTTTTCCGTAGACATGGCAATCAGCAGAATGGTGATGGCCACCGTGATATTCAACGCCAGCAGAAAATCCAGCACCACTGAAGGCAAAGGGATGATCATCACCATCAGGATGGTCACCACCCCCACGGCCGCCAGCAGCTCTCCCCCTTCCACCTGCATCAGTTTGAAATTCATCGATTTTTCCATATCATCTGTTCACAAGACCCTGTTCGTCCACCTGTTTTCATTTTTTCCTGTGCTTGTACACATACGCCAGCACTTCGGCCACTGCCTGATACAACAGCGGGGGTACTTCCTGATCCACTGACACCATTTGATACAAAGTTTGTGCCAACGTGCGATTTTCAATCAGTAAAATGTGATGTTTTTTGGCAATTTCCTTTATTTTCAGGGCAACTTCTCCCTTGCCTTTGGCCACGACCCGGGGGGCTGCCATGGATTGGTCATCATATTTCACGGCAATGGCATAATGGGACGGATTGGTGATCACCACATCCGCATCCGGCACATTCTGCATCATCCGGTTTCTTGCCATCTGCATCTGAATATTGCGGATTCGGGATTTGATCATGGGATCGCCTTCTGATTCCTTGTGTTCGTCCTTGACCTCTTTTTTGCTCATTTTCAATTTGGTTTCAAACTGCCATTTTTGAAACGCGTAATCGATGGCCACAATAATAATCATGGCAAGGGCGCACCGGACAAACAGCTTCAACGTGGTCAGAGCAATATAGGCAACAATCTCTTCATGGGGCAGGTACCCCAGTGTGGAGATCCGCTCCATCTCCCCGATCACGGTCACATATCCGACCCCGCCCACGATGATCAGCTTTACAACACACTTGATCAGTTCCATCACCGATTGTTTGGAAAACAGCCTGCCAAGCCCTTTGATCGGATTGATTTTGGAAAATTTGGGTGTCAGACTTTCCGCACTGAGCATGAATCCCACCTGCAAAATATTGGCAGCCACTGCCGCCAGAACGATCATCCCGGCCAAGGGCATCATGATCAAGAAAAAGGACTGGATCATCTGTTCGGAGAACCGGATGAATTCCGGCACACTCAGGGAATTGTGAAAAGGCAGTTTAAAGATTTTGACCATCATATCTTTCATCTGAGTAAACATATAGGTGCCGAACAGACTGAACGTGAGCAGACCGGCCAGCAGCACCGCCACAGAAGGCAGTTCCCGGCTCTTGGCCGTCTCTCCTTTTTCCCGGGCGTCCCGGCGCTTTTTGGGCGTGGCCTGTTCGGTTTTGTCTTCAGTGGATTCATCCGCCATTGCTGATTTTCCAATCGGTTATTTATGGCCCTGTTACGGGGCCAGCAAATTCAGTATGCCCACCAGAAATGCCCCCAGCTGTTCCACATATGTTTCCATGAACCGCAGCAGCACCGTCAGGCAGATGCTGAAAAAAAACAATCCCACAGCGATCTGGACCGGAAATGCCACAATCATGATATTCATCTGGGGAATCAACTTGGTGATCAACCCGAACGCCACCTTGGTCAACAACAAGACGGCAATGGCAGGTGCCCCGATTTTCAAGGCGATGACAAACATGTCACTGGTCTTTGACAGCATCTTTTCCACAAGTTCCGGATCCAGGGTCACGGATCCGACGGGCAGAATGTCAAAACTTTCTTTCATGGCATGAATCAAAATATGGTGGCCATTGAAAAGCAGAAACAGGACCATGGAAAGAAAAAAGGCAAAATTGGCCAGAAGCGATATCTGGGCACCGCTCTGGGGATCGAACACGTTGGCGATGGCAAACCCGGTTTCAAAACCCACCACCTGGCCCATGATGCGGATGCCCTCAAAAACCGCCAGAACCATCAGTCCCAGTATCATGCCGATAAGCATTTCAACCGCCACCCATCCGGCGAACGCGGTCATGGCATCGGGAAATCCGGTATCTTCCATGGAGATGACAGGAAAAACAACAATGGCCAGAAGCAGGGAGAGACCGGCCTTGACCGGTGCCGGAAATACCCGGGTATTGAAAAAAGGCAGCATGAACACCAGCACACTGAGCCGGATAAACACCAGAAAAAAACCTTCGATGGTATCAAAGTTGACAGGCATAATCACACATCGATCACTGCCGGATATAGTCAGGAATATGTTCCATGACCGCAATGGTAAACGTCATCATGTGCTCCAGCATCCAGGGTGCCAGGAACAGCAGTCCCAGCAGCACCACCAATATTTTGGGGACAAAGGTCAAGGTCATCTCATTGATCTGCGTCACCGCCTGAAAAATGCTGATCACCAGCCCGGCCAGCAGCGCCATGCCCAATATGGGCAACGAAACAAGAATGGTCACCTGGATGGCTTCCCGGGCAAAATTGACGATAAACTGAGGGGTCATTTCCTTTCCTTGCAGTCCTTGTTTGTTTCACGTGATTTCGTTTTTCATCCCAGACAATGCGGTGCGTTGCTTCCCTTTGTTTTTTTCTGAAACCGACCGCCTCGCTCAACCCAACGCAAAACTGTCGATCATCGAGGTGATGATCAGGTTCCATCCATCCACTAAAACAAACAGCATCAATTTGAACGGCAAAGATATCATGACCGGGGGCAGCATCATCATTCCCATGCTCAACAGCACACTGGCCACGACCATGTCGATCACCAAAAATGGAACGAACAACACAAACCCGATGATAAAAGCGGTTTTCAACTCACTGATCACAAACGCCGGAATCAGGACAAACAGGGAGACCTCATCCCGGCCGCCCGGCTTGGGGGTCTCGGAAAGCTTGACAAACAGGGCCAGATCTTTTTCCCGGGTCTGCTTGAACATGAACTGCCGGATGGGTCCCATGGCATTGTCCAGGGCGGCCTGCTGGGATATCTCCTCATTCAGATACGGCTGAAGCGCGGTGTCGTTGATCTGCTTTCCCACCGGCATCATGATGAACACTGTCAAAAAAAGGGCCAGGCCGGCGATAATCTGGTTGGAAGGGGTTTGCTGGGTTCCCAGGGCCTGCCGCAGAAATGCGAGCACCACCACCAGCCTTGTAAAAGAGGTCATCAAAATCAGGATGGACGGTGCCAGGGTCACCACGGTCAGAAGAAAAATCGTCTGGAGCAGCACCGACACATCTGCCGGATCATCACTGGTATCCATTCCAAACTGAATGGAAGGAAACACAAAATCAGCGGCCCGGGCTTCCACAAGCCCCCATCCTGCCAGACAGACCAACACCATCATTCCGAACACCCACGGGGATTTCAACCGCATTCGCTCTTTGGCTGTGCTATGTTTCGGATATATCATTGCCCACCTTAAGGGTTGTGATATAATTGATTCGTCCCGGTGACACCCCCAGAACAATGCGTTCTCCGGAAATATCCATCACCTCGATCCGTTCTTTGGGGGACAGATAAAACGCCCCCACCCGTTGGATATCCAGACTTCCCTGGTGCCGGTTCCCCAGGGGCAGCAACCGGCGCATGGCATACAAAAGACCGATCATACATGCCAGCACCACCGCCAGCATGATCACGGTTTTAAGGATGGTACCGACCAGGCTCACGTCAACGATCCCTTCCATGTTTCCTCCCCGGGCTGTACATTCGATTGATTGTTTTAGAGAACCGCTGTCAGCTCAATGATTTCACCCGCTCCAGGGGGCTGGCAATGTCGGTCACCCGGATCCCGTATTTTTCTTCCACCACCACCACTTCCCCCCGGGCCACCAGCTTGCCGTTCACACGGATATCCAGGGTTTCTCCCGCGGCTTTGTCCAGGTCGATGATCGACCCCTGACCCAGTTGAAGCAGATTGTTCACCAGCATTTTCGTTCGTCCCAGTTCCACGCTCAGTTCCAATGGAATATCCAGAATCAGATCGATATCATTTTTTCCATCCGGTGTGGATTCTTTTTTTGGGTCTTCTGCCATGATCGGTTACTCCTTTTGAATGGTATCGATAATTCTCACGGCCATATTTTTGTTGCACGCACCCGGAACCCCTTTGAATTTCGGAATATCTTCAATGTTCACCACCACTGAATGACGGGTTTTCTGATCCAGCATGATCACGTCCGCCACATCCAGGGAGAGCAGGTCCCCCGCATGAATGGTCGCGGTTCCCAGCACACAGCTCACTTCCAGGGGCACTTTTTGAATCCGCTGCATCAGTTCCGCCTGCCAGGCCGTGTCCATGACCCGGGTTTCATACCCTGCTTTTTGTTTGAATTTTTCCTTGACCGGTTCAATGGATGCATAGGGAATACAGAAAAACAGGGTCCCGGAACTGTTGGGCAGCGAAATGGTGATCCGTGTGGATATGACCATGTCATCGGGTTCCGTGATCTGCGTGAACTGCGGATCGATTTCCGAATGGGAAAAGATCATTTTTACCTCATGCACCTCCTGCCAGACGTTCTGACACTCTTCCAGGATGATCCCGCATATTTTTTCAATGATCTTGGTTTCAATGGGGGTGAAGGCCCGGCCTTCCAGCTTCCAGGGATTGAGGCCCCGGCCCCCGAAAAAAATCTCCACAAACGAAAACACCAGCCGGCCTTCAAGCACCAGAAGCGAGGCCCCCCGGAGCGGATCGATCCGAAACACGTTCAAACTCGCGGGCAACGGCAGAGATCGGCAGAACTCCTCGAATTTCACCAGCTGATTGGAGATCAGCTTGACATCGACATTCTGTTTGGTGATGGCGGAGAGTTTGTCCCGTAAAAAACCGGTGAGCCGTTCATTGATCACCTGAAAGGTCGGCAGGTTCAACGGGCCCGACTCTGCCCCGAAATTATACGCCTGAACCGTGTCTTTTTCCTCGGGAACATCGGTTTCCGTGGCAACACTGCCGGCATCGATTCCTCCGAGCAGGGAGTCTACTTCATCCTGAGATAAGACATTCGCCATAATTCACCTACTGCACCACAAACTCTGAAAAATAAATTTTATCGATCACATCGACACCGAGAATCTGATTCAACCGGGATATGAATTCCTGCTTCAACACGATTTTTCCCTCCACCGTGGCCAGATCATTGTAAGTTTTGCTGGATAACAGAATCAACGCGGCATCGTCCAGCAAGGGCTTGTATTTCTCCACCACCGGGATGGATGCCGGATCTGAAACGCCCAGCAGCACCCCGACTTTCAGGTATCGATTGCTCATGCCTGAATTCCCCATCAGATTCACAATATAGGTATCCAGGGTATAGGTCAGCGGGGCAACATCCGGATTCACCGCCGGACCGGACTCCCCCCCGGACGATGCGCTCTTGTCCGGATTGGTTGATTGAAGCAGTGTCCATCCGACAAATCCGCCTCCGACCAGCAATACCAGGATAACGGCGATTCCGATCAGGACAACAGGGCGTTTGGATGATTTTTTTTCGCTGGCATCCGCTTCCGGCATTTCATCTCCTTATAAAACTTTAAAAATGATTTGAACACGTCTGTTTTTATTTCGGTTCTCCGGCGTGTCATTGGGAACCAGGGGCCGGTCAGCCCCATACCCGCCCACGGCAAACCGCTGTGAAGGAATACGGCGCTGATTCACAAAATAATCCAGCACCGCTTCCGCCCGTTTCAATGACAACTGCCGGTTCGATTCAAACACACTGCCCCGGGCCGGGATATCATCGGTATGACCCACAATGAAGATATCGTTGTCGCTCTCTTCAATGGCTTTTGCCACCGTGTCCAAAAATGGGATCATCACGTCTCTGAGCTCGGCTTTCCCCGGACTGAAAAAAAGGTCACCATGAAACGACACCGCAATCCCCAGGGGATCCGTCGTGATATCGAACAAGGTGTCGAATTTTTCCAGCACCTCTTTGACCCGATCCGGGGAGGGTTCCTTTACCGGCACCAGCAGTTTCTCCATCAATGCATGATCCACCACCAGGAGATGCTCGGTGGTCTCGTACCTGCGCACTAACTCCGATAACCGGGTAATCTCCTGATCACTCCCCAGTTCCAGCACCCCGGGGGCCCCTTGAAACCGGGAAAACGTTTCCTTGAGTTTTTTGGCATCCATGGAAGACATGGACAGCAGCATCACGAAAAAGGTCAGCAGCAGCATGACCAGATCGGCAAACGTGGTCAGCCACCCGTTGGCATCCATCACTGCCTGATTTTCTCTTTTTTTTCCGGACCGTTTTTCCATCAGTCAAATATCCTGAAGTCAAAGGTGTCAAACGTGAAAATATTGGATGGCTTTTTTTTCAAAATCCGATGCGTATCCACTGTTTCTCCGGGGTACAGCGTGATTTCCACCCGTTCGTTCAACCCACGGGAACGCCGGGTTAACGTGGAAAACCGGGGGCGATTCACCCCGGCGCCATATGCATGCAACCGATCCTCCAGGGCATCGTGCCGGGTTTTCAAATACAGAAACACGGCCTCGGCCATCTGAAAAGACCGCTCCCAGGTGGCGTCATCTCCGTTGTCACCCGGGAGAATTTCCCCGGCATGACCCATGATTTCAACTGGAAAATCCGCCGGGTGGATCAGCGTAACCAGATTGTCCAGAAATTTTTCAGATTCAGGCCGCAACGTCAGGGATTCCGGTTCAAATAAAAAACGGGATTGCAGAACAATGGCCTGGTTTTCATCTTTGTAAATCAATTCCACATGATCTGCGATATCCCGTTGTTTCAGGTTCAGAACCTTGGCAAAATCAACCTCCTGCAACCCCATGGGAGCCCCGGGCTGTATGAGTGTATCTCCGGTTTTCGATGCGGAATACCCGCCTGTGTAACTGCCAAATGCCCCCAAAATCGAGTCCAGTGCCACCCGAGTCCGTCTCTCATCGACAACGGCAATGGAATTGAGCAGAATAAAAAAGGTCAACAGAATCAAAAACAGGCTGACTGTCATGACTGGCAGCAAATCAACGGGAGAGGGATCTTCCTGTTTGTTCTTTTTTTTCATACCGCGGGTTCCCGCTGTTTCGGAGGTACGAACGCATGCAGTTTCTGTTCCAGAACCCGGGGGTTGTCCCCGTTGGAAAGTGAAATGACCCCGGCCACTGTCATCTCTTTGATCAACATCTCCTCTTTGCTCCGGGTCCTGAGTTTTCCGGCGATGGGCATACACACGATATTGGCCAGAACCGACCCGTAAAATGTCGTCAACAGGGCCACGGCCATGGCCGGGCCGATGGTGGAGGGATCATCCATGTTCTGAAGCATCTGCACCAGGCCGATCAAGGTCCCGATCATTCCCATGGCCGGTGCGTAAGTCCCCATGGTCGTGAATATTTCCGCTCCCAGCTGGTGACGGCTTCGGATGAAATCCATCTCCACTTCCAGCAGGTTGTTGATTTCACCCGGCTCCAGACCGTCAATGGACAGCTGAACCCCTTTTTTCAAAAATACGTCATCCATGCCGTCCAGCTCACTTTCCAAGGACAAGATCCCTTCTTTCCGGGATTTTGCGGAAAACGCCATGAGCCGTTCGATCAGTTTTCCGGTGTCCAACGTCCGGGCAAAAAACGCGTTTTTCACCACCTTGAGTACCCCGAATACCTCTTTCAACGGATAATTGATCATTGTCACACCAATGGTACCCCCCACGACAATCATCAGGGCCGGTATGTTGATGAACAACCCCAGTCCGCTTCCCATAAAAATTGCTGCCAGCACCAGTCCGAATGCCGAAACAACGCCAAGCAGGGTGGCAATATCCATAATGTTTCCTAACCTTTTATCGCTTTTTACGCACGTATCATTACAAGGTCAGCAAACTTTATGCCATTAAATCGGTTTAATTGCAATTGCTTCTTGCATATTCCCGCACACAAACGGGGTTAATGGTGACCGCAGTCCTTCATAAAATGATAACAATACATTGAAAAATACATTGCTATGATCCCGGTCTCTCCCCTTCAGTGTCAAAAAAAAGAGCACCAGCCAAAAAATTGACGAGTGCCCCTGTTTCGGATTCAGCCGTGTCAGTCGGCCGAATCCATTAAAAATGCGATTCGGTCTATCGTTTGAGGTTGATGATTTCAGACAGCATGGTATCGACGGTGGTGATAATTTTCGAGTTGGCCTGGAACCCCCGCTGGGTGGTGATCATCTCAACGAATTCACCGGCGATGTCCACATTGGACTGTTCCAGAGAACCGGGGGCCAGGGTTCCGAGCCCGTTACTGCCAGGTTTGTTGGTAATGGCACTACCGCTGGCCAGTGAAGCACTGAACAGATTGCCGCCTTCCTTGATCAACCCGACTTCGTTCTGAAACCCGGCCAGAGCGATCCGGTACAATGGGATAATCTCTCCATTGGAATAGTTCCCGGTGATCACCCCTTTGTCAGTCACGTTGATATCCTGGAGATCTCCGGCCCCGTATCCGTCACTGTCCTTGAAAATAGTATTGGACGACACCGCATACATAGAAGTGCTCAATGCGTTGTTGGACCATTGTTCATTCGACGTGTCAAAAGTGCTCCCAAAATCCAGACTGATGTTCATGGGGTCCGCCCCCCCTCCCAGAAAATCCGCATTAAAGGTAAACAATCCGTTTTCCAAATTTGAAGTAGTGGCCGGGGTACCGTCTGCATCGGTCAACCCACTACCAGACGCGACACTAAAATCATTTGCTTCTGCTGAAGCAGCAGTGATTGTAAGCGTACCTGCATTCCAATTTGCTGTATCAATATCACTTGATTTCTCAAGTTCTGTCGCCAAGGTTGCTCCATCAGTCACATTCCCCCAAGTGATGCCGGTGGTATCAATATCAGATCCACCAAACTGCAATGTAGTACCATCAACATTTCCAGCTTCTGTATCGGTGATGTTGATGGTAGCGACAGACGTCTCTGCGTCTGTACCTTCGTATGAAGTGGTGCCAACAGCACCAGAAACTATAGTACCACCAGTTCCCTCAACCGTGACTGAGAGATCCACACCCACGGCTGTCTCAATTGTGGACTTCAACGCGTCAAGGTCGTCTGTAATAGCCGAGTTACTTTCGTTCCAGTCCGCGGACAATGTTAGGGTGCTGCTAGCCCAAGAAGCGGAAACCGAACCATCGCCTGCATCATTGTCTGCATATGTGATGTCAAAGTTGCCAGCCGTTCCAGCGGTAGCCGCCTCTATCGTTAGTCCATTGGGATCAGAGCCACCTACCCAATTTGCTGTTGCGGTGTTTTCATCCGCACCATTGGTAGTAACGTCAAAATCAGACCCAACAGGTCCAATTGATGCATCTGCAGTAACGGCTGCTAAAGGTTCAAGGGTGCCATCACCTGCAACACGGGTCATTTCAATATTGGAAATGCTACCGGAAGCTGAATCAAATATTAACGTCCCAAAACTCAGAAGTCCCGCATCAGCATCATCAACAACATCACGTTGGTCTTCTCCGGGATTACAGGTGACCAAAAATTCATAAGTTGGTGAACCACTGTCTGAAGTTTCACCCTTATCAAAATACAAGGTGATATCATGGGTACTCCCTAAAGAGTCATACACCTGCACCGTGGTCTGATATTCATACAGATCTTCAGATATCGGTGTGGAGTCGGTAGTATCTCCGTTCCAACCAGCGACCAAGGTGCCGTCACTTGTTGATACCGAATTGTCTTCCGCAGTGGAATCCAGGTTGGCGATGACCTGGATATTGGTACTCTGACTGGGTTGGGAAGTGAACGAGTTCAGTGTGATATCCCCGACAGATCCGATATCACTTCCGGTTTCCGAATCCAAAAGCCACCCCTGCACCACATGGCCGTTCGGGTTGACAAGGTTACCGTCCTTGTCAAAACTGAAATTACCGGCACGGCTGTAATAATCGTTCTGACCACTCTCGTCTCTCAAAATGAAAAACCCGGATCCACCGATAGCCAGATCCGTGGCATTGCCCGTGGTCTTGAAAGACCCCTGCTCAAAAGACGCGGACACATTACCGATGGCGCTGCCGCTGCCGATCTGGGTGGTACCGCTCATGGTGGACATGGACTGACTCAGCAAATCCTGGAAATCCGCCTGACTGCTTTTGAAACCGATAGTGTTGACATTGGCGATATTATCACCGATAATCTGCAGAGTGTCCCCCATTGAGGTCAATCCGCTGGTTCCGGAAAAAAGTGCGCTTGATAATGCCATTGGTTTTCTCCTTGTGTTGTGTAGATAAGTTTTATTTTATTTGTGTCATGATTCATCAGGCATGCGGACATTCTGAACACTGGAAAGCGATACCGGAACATCTCCCACATAAAGAATAGGAATACCACTTTCGATATTCACACGATCCACCCGGCCCGACATATACGTTTCCACAGTCAGTTCCTGACCCGTGCTGTCTACCGCTGTTACGGCAAAATTATATGTTCCTTCCTCCAGGGTGTCGCCATTGTCTCCAGTGCCGTCCCATTCAAACGAATGGGTTCCAGCGTCCATCTGTCCCAGGGAAATATTTTTCACTGCCGTACCATCGGCATCAAACACGGTGACCACACACTCTCCGGGTTCCTCCATATACAATCCGCCTTTGGCGGATATATTTTCGGTCAGCGTCAGATCACTGCCCTGAACATCGATCTCTTTTCCTATGAAATCCATAGCATTGAAAATCAGTTCTTCTGCTTGATTGACCTGCATATTGGACAGATTGTCATTGACATTCTGCAATTGTTCCAGACTGCTGAACTGGGCAAGCTGGGACGAGAACTCAGTGCCTTCCATGGGATTCAATGGATCCTGATGCCGCAGCTGGGCGACCAGCAGGGTCAAAAACGTGTCCTTGCCCAGGATGTCTTCAGACTGCGCATCTGTATTGGACATGGCTGATGAATTGGTTCCCAGGGTATCGATAAACATCTTTTTTTCCTTTCCCCCTTGTTGATGGTATGGATCAGGCCAGCAAATCCAGCAGGGCCTCGTTATTTTTTTTCGGCAATACCGGTTGTTCCGCAGTATCTTCTTCCGCTGTTTCACCCCCAGGTTTTCCGGAACGGATATTTTTCCCCACCCCCGCCTGGGAATGCTGCTGTTGATTCAAAAGCCCATCCCCGTTCGCGGACGCGTGATTCAAGCTGCTGTTCAATTGAACGTCAAACGTTTCAACCCGGATCCCATATCCTTCCAGAACCCGCTTCAAATCCACATAATTGGCATGAAGCATATCTTTTGCCGAACTGGTTTCGGTGACGACGGACATCTTGAGCACATTTTCCTTGACGTCCATCTCAATATTCACCATGCCGAGCTCCGGCGGCTTCAGCTGCAACGTAAAGATTCGATCTCCCCGATGAAGAAATGCAGCGATTTCTTTGCCCACCTGGTTCACGACCGCTGCGGGCAGGGGATTTTGCTGAAATGCCGCCGTCTGTTTACCCGGGGCAGATGGATTTTCTGCCACATTTGCCGATAAAATGCCAGGCCCCTGGAGCTTCTCTCCCCCCGGCATCAGGGTCTGAAGATTCTCCTGCCGGCCGGCCCCATCTGTTTTAGAGACATCACCGATCTTTTTGTCAAAAAACATATTTTGTGATTCCATATTTTTGGCTGCAACGTCTTTTGCGGTCGGTTTGTCCTGTTTGTCGTTCATCATTTCTCTGGCAAAACCAAAATCGGATTCCTTCTTTGCCATTTTCATGGATTTCACGGCCGGCATCTCCGGTACCGATTCAGTCATCCGGGATGCATCCATGGACGTGTTTTTGGAAACCAAGGCCGATTCCTGCACTTTCTTTTCCAAAAATTGAACAACCATTTCCAGGGTAAAGGGGAGATGGGACGCTTTGTTTGGCACGGACAGTCCCAGTTTCTCCAGTCCGGACATCACCCGCTGGACGGCCTGCGAATCAGACAGCTGATCCGGATGACCGGAAAGTGATTTGGCTGAATCCAGCGTCACCTGGGCTGTACCGGATGAGTTCCCTTTTGTATCCACATAGGACTTTAACTGAAACAGTAGTTTTTCAATATCGATCTCACCGGTTTCCCGGGTAGCAGCAGATAGCATAAAATCCATTCTTTCAACAGCAAGGGAGGCCTGATCAGACACACCCATCTGTCTATTCGGTGAAGATGGACCTGCGGCTGCATTTGCAAAGGACGTGTGCTTACCCTGAAGCAGTTCTTCTCCCGGCATCAGGCTCTGATGACTTTTCTGCCAGCCTGATTCAACAGTTGGGGATGCAGAGCCTTTTTCGTCCGGGTTGTTCAGTTTGTCGATCATCATCTCCCTGGCAAAACCGAAATAGGTTTCCGTTTTCTGCATTTTCATGGCTTTCACAGCCGGCATCTCAAGAACCGATTCAGCCTTCCGGGTTAATTCCAGGGGCGTATTTTTGGAAACTGAAGTTGTTTCTCCAACTTTTTTCTCCAAAGACTGGATAAACATTTCCAGGGTAAAGGGGAGATGGGACGCTTTGTCCGGTACTGACAATCCAAGTTTCTCCAGCCCGGATGCCACCTTTTTCATCATTGACGAATCCGGTTGCAACCCATTTGTATTTGTATCTTTGGCAATTTTATCTTTGCCTTCCACCTGGACTGCACTGGAATTTTTCTCTTTTGCATGCGAATATGTTTTTAATTGTAACACCAGTTTTTCGATATCGATGGCACCGGTTTCCCGGGCCGCAGTTGACAGCAAAGATGCCATTTTTTCAGGTGGAACACCCAGATCCCTTAAAATCAATTCCAGGTGCGGCACAGCAGATTTATCTATGGAATCGGTCAAAGAGGAAGCGGAAAGGCTGGCTTTTCGGTCTTCGGTCTGTTCAAATGCAGACAGATCCTGTAAAAAATGAGAAAGCGTGATGAGATCGCCTGACCGGTTCTCTTTGATCTCTTCAAAAAACGATTTCAGCCTGGACCGGGAAAACCCCATGTCCTCCAGAACGTTGCCCAGAAAATCGAAATCTTTCTGGGACAGTACCACCTTGTCCGGAAAAATACCCTGATTGATAAACGCGGATTCAAGGATGGCAGTAATCGACACCTCTTTGTCTCCGCCTTTGGGCTTGGTCGCTGCCACGGACATATTATTCCCTGTGGAAGAAAACGATCTGGCTTGACTGTTGCCGCCGGAGACCGCCCCCGGCGTTGTTTTGGCAAGCAGCCTGGCAAACAGGTTGTCTCCGGGAGCGGTTGTGGGTGCGGTGAATTTGGATCCGGAAGATAGTGTCTTGCCTTGTAAAGCCGGTTGGGAAGACATGAAAAACAAATGTAATAATGCGGATGATTTGACCATCACCATATCCCTGGTTTATTCCGTTATGAAAACAATGAAAAGTGCCATTTGGATTATGGGTATTGCAAATCGTGTGCCTGGAATTGCCTATCAGGAAAATATTTTGATTTTACTGAACAATAACAAGGGGTTACTAATTTATATACATCATGAAAAACACGCAAGAACCAAAAAAAGAGGGGGAAAATTTTGCAAGCCGGGATCCAAAGCCGGGAAAAATCTTCCCCATTGGATCACGCCTCGCTGGATATCCAGCTCCGGACTACGGCCGCGGCTCGTTCCGGTTCCCGGGCGCTCAACTCCGCCGCCCGCTGGCGGGAATTTTGTGTTTCATCGGATTCTGAAATCTGTTTTACCGATTCATCACCGGGGGGCAGGGCCGTGTTCGCTTCACCGGCCCGGGTGCCGATATCTTTCACGCTTTTGATCAGGGGCCTCACCACCAGGAAAAATGCACAAACGATCAGTATCAAATTGAAAACCGTTTTTCCGTATTGTTCCAACAGACGTGAAAAGCCCGGTTTTTCGATATCCATGGTTGCCATGTCCTCTACAGCCATGGCGGATTTGAATGGAACGGACTGAACCGACACCTGATCTTCCCGGTCTTCATTGAACCCCATGGCATTTCTTACCAGGGTTTCGAAGGTTTCCAATGCCTGGGCATCCCTGGGCACATATTCCCGGACCGTGGTGCCGTCATTCTGGGTGACCGTGCGGTATTCCCCGTCGATCACGGCCGCCACCGAGAGACGCTGGATGGTTCCGGCAGGACGAACCACCCGGCGGTTGATTTTGTTGATCTCATAATTGGTGGTGGCGTTTTTACTGACTTTCGATTTTCCGCCATTGTCCCCCCCGGCGGGAAGAATCCCGGCCCGCTGGTTTGCCACAGGCTCCTCCCCGTCAACGGCCATGGCATCATCATTGTTTCCTTCATCGATGGTTTCTTCTATCAGCTTGTTGCTTCGAACCACCACCACGGTGGGGTCATACTCTTCTTCACTGACCACCACTTCGGATGTGTCGATTTCCGCGCTCACCCGGACAATGGCGTTGCCGATCCCCACCACTTCCTCGAGCATGGACTGGACATTGTCGGTGATCTCTTTTTCAATGTTTTTTTTGTATTCCAGCAAGGTGCCGCCCATGCCGGCCATTTCTCCGGCCTCACCGGCATTGCCCCTGAAAATCACCCGGCCCCGGGTGTCCACGACACTGACCCGGCTGCTGTCCAGGCCTTCCACGGCATTGGCCACCAGCCGGACAATGGATTCCACCTTGGCCCGGGAAAGAGACTGATTCAGGTCCAGCTGAATGGAAGCAGACGGTTGTTTTTCATCTTCCACAAACAGGGATTCCTTGGGAATCGCCAGAAACACGGCCGCTTTTTTCACTTCATCGAAATTCATGACGGTCCGGGCCAGTTCCCCCTGCAGCGCCCGTCGATAATTCAGCTGTTGAACGAAATTGGTGGTCCTGAAATCCGGATTGTCAAACAATTCAAACCCCACGGTGCTTCCGCCGGGCAATCCGTCACCGGCCAGTGACAGACGGGTTTCATAAACCGATTTTTCAGGCACCATGATCCCGGTGCCGCCGGAAGTGATTTTATAGGGGATATTCTGCTCCTTGAGCCGGGTCACAATGGCACCGGCGTCCTCCGGAGCCAGCCCGGTGTACAGCACCTGATAATTTTCCTGATTGGCCAGATAAAACATCACCCCGAATCCGGCGATCACCATCAGAATAACGGCGGCAATGCTGATTTTCTTGGCAAGCGGCAACGCAGCGACAAATTGAATGAAATCCCTGAAGGAAGTGCTCATCGTGTCAATATTCCTTTATTATCCCGGTTCTGAAATACCATGTGTTCAAGATATCTTAAAACTGCATGCGGCTGACTTCCTTATACGCCTCGATGGCCTTGTTTCTGAAGGAAACCAGTGTTTTCATGGAGATATCGTATTTCTGAAGTTCGATCATGCTTTGGGCCACATCCGCCTTGCCTGCCAGCATGTCGACAATGGCCTTGTCCGCGGTTTCACCCATCTGGTCCACATTGGATACCGCCTGTTTCATGACCTGACCGAAAGATGCGGATTCTTTCCCCTTTGTTTCCTGAAACGCAAGATTGCCCGGCAACCGGGCCGGCCCGGTAAAAGCGATTGGATTCATGGATTACCTCCCGATCTCAAGGGCGGCAAGCGCCATTTCCCTGGCTGTTTTCACCGCAGCGACATTGGCCTCGAACGCCCGTTTGGCCGTAAGCATATTGACATTTTCCACAAAAAGATCCACGTTGGGTTTCTGAACATATCCGCTTTCATCCGCATCCGGATGGGCCGGCATAAATTCCTCCTTAAACGGGGTTGCGTCCTCCACGATTTCATCGATCCGGACCCCGGTAAGGGCCCCGGTCAATGCGTCGGAAAATTCCATCCCGCTGTCTTCAGGGCTCATCACCAGCATTTTGCGCCGATACGGCGTTCCCTCTTCGGTGCGGGTGGTTTCGATGTTGGCCAGGTTACTGCTGATGATATCCATCCGTTTTCTTTGCACGGACATACCGGAAAAGCTGATATCAAATGCGTTCTGAAAATTCATTCTAGCGTCCTCCGTCTCTGATGGTTTCCTTGATGATGGTTATCTTTCTCTTCATTGCCTCCACCGCGGTCTGGTAAACCAGCTTGTTTTCCATCAATTTTTTCATTTCATGGTCCACCCCCACCCAATTGAGGCCATCAAAAGAGGAAGGGTCGTCATGGATCTCCACATCGACGCCACCTTGTTTTTCACCGCCCAGATGGCCGGCATGGGTTCGGGTCATGGCTGTGCCGGACCTATTTTCGTCCGATGCCATGGCTTTTTTCAATGTGGCCTGAAAATCGATTTCTCTGGATTTGTATCCGGGGGTATCCAGGTTACTGATGTTACTGGCAATGACACCCTGACGCTGCCGGGAGATATCGATGGCTTTTTCCAGTGTCTGGAATGACTGGTTGAAAACCGATGCATTCTGTATCATGGTCATGTCCTTTTTCTATCGGGTCGGTTCGTTTCTGTACAAGATGAATGCAACTATCATTCCACCTTCACTGTGTCGCCATTTTTTCTTTGTAATCATTGAGTTTGTTTCTCAAGGTCCGGACACTGATCCCCAGGATCTGCGCGGCATGGGTCCGATTGTCATTGGTGTGATCCAGGGTGCTGTAAATGATATTTTTTTCCATCTCCTTGAGTGACACCCCGGGGGTGAACATTGGGGCCGTGCTGCCCACAAAGGGTGGACTGCCCGGCATGGTAAAATCCTCACACGTGATGGTCGGCCCCTCACACATCAATACCGCCCGCTGGATCGCGTTCTCGAGTTCCCGGACATTGCCTTTCCAGGAACGGTTCATCAGCAAAGACGCGGAGTCCGGTGTCAAGCCTTTGACGTTCCGGTTGTCGATCCGGTTGTATTTCCGAATGAAAAAATCCGACAACAAGGGAATATCTTCCCGCCGATCCCGCAACGGCGGCACCCGCAGCGGGACCACATTGAGCCGGTAATACAGGTCTTCCCGGAATTCGCCGGCCCGGATCATTGCATCCAGGTCCCGGTTGGTGGTGGCCAATACTTTGACATCCACGGGAACAGGCCCGGTCCCGCCGACCCGGTCCACCTCCCGTTCCTGAAGTACCCGCAACAGTTTTGCCTGGAGAGAAAAATCCATTTCACTGATCTCATCCAACAGCAGGGACCCGCCGTTTGCCTGTTCGAATTTCCCTTTTTTTTGTGCCACCGCACCGGTAAACGTTCCTTTTTCATGACCGAACAGCTCACTTTCCAGCAAAGACTCCGGCAAGGCCGCGCAGTTCACGGCCACAAACGGTTGATTTCGCCGATGACTGCACGAATGCACATACCGGGCAACAAGCTCCTTGCCGGTCCCGGACTCACCATGGATCAGCACCGGTGCCCGGCTGTCACATATTTTCCGTACAGACGTCAGCAGATGCTTCATCTCCGGATCCCGGGTGACAATGGCAAACCGGTCCGCGCCCTGTGGATCCGGTTCGGATTTCGTTTCAGCCTCAGGCCAGGCAATATTTTTCACCATGTTGGCTTGAATCGGCTTGATAAAAAAATCGGAGGCACCGGCTTTCATGGCATCGACCGCGGTTTCCGGATCGGCACCGGCCACCGCCATGATCACCGGCACAAACGGATGCCGGCCGGTAATCCGCCGTAACAACGCCAGAGCATCGGCCACAGGCGGACGGGCACCGATCACCGCCAGGTCCCAGGCCTGCCCGTCCATCTTTTCAACCAGTGCCGCCGGGTCCGCCACTGTCACAACATGGTGATGCAGGTCGTCGAACACCTGAACCAGATCTTTTTTATCTGCCGGTGTGGTTTCGAATACAAGAATTTGCTTTTCTTTCATAAGGTTGTCAGACTCCTTTTCCCCCCGTTGCCCTTACCGGTCGAGTCACTGGATTGCATTGTCAAACGCTGCTGCCGCCAGGTGTTCTTCGGCCAGCCGGCTCCAGAAGGCCTCGTTCTGCGCAGCCAGTGTATCCAACAGCGCACGCCCCGCCTCCTGCTGCCCGGACCGCCAGAGACTCAATGCCGTCTTATATTGAACAAACGCTTCTTCCACCTGTGAATCCGCCAGTTCCAGCACATGGGTATAGATGTCCACAGCCTTGTCGAAAACACCGGCCTGAAAATACAGGTCCCCGACCTGATCCCCCAGATACCCGGCCAGGGCCGGACACTGATCCATGGCTTGACGGGCGGTTTCCAGGACGGACAGGGTCTTTTCCATATCCTGGTCTGCCAGTGCGGCCCGGCCCGTTCGTACCAGCAGGTCGGCCCGATCACACGGCGATAATGGATGGGACAGCGCCCGGGTCATCATGGTCACTGCATCCCGGTATTTTTCTTCGGCCATCAACAGTTGTCCCATCCGATTCATGGCAGCCCCGGCATAGGGACTTTGGGGATATGCGTGGATCAACCGTGACAGCCGCTCTTTGGCAACATCAAATTTCGATGCTTCAAACAACGCGTTGCCGGTAAAATACAACACATCGTCCGGCGCCTCCTTCAGCGGCATGGATGCCGCCACCTTTTGATAAAGTTCCAGGGCAGCGGGATGATCTCCAGAATGGCGGTATGCCCGGGCCACCATGAGTCTCATCGAATCCAGGTCCATCAACGGAAGCACGGACCGGGCTTCTTGCGTGTACAGCGAGATCACCCGGGTATAATCCTTTTCTTCATATGCCTTTTGGA